>JBGXMX010000038.1:0-3691 GCA_041809245.1 Glaesserella sp. | reverse complement strand
CAATAAGAGAGAGGCAACGGGTACTTCGATAATTGCCGAGATAAAGGCAAGAATGAACACCACCGCTAAAATTGGCACAGACAATGGTAATAAAATTAATCGGAATGTCTGCCAAGGGGTTGCACCGTCAAGTGCCGCTGCTTCTTCGAGCGATTTATCAATGGTTTCAAAATAGCCTTTGATCGTCCAAACGTGCATTGCAATACCGCCAAGGTAAGCGAAGATCACACCACCGTGGGTATTTAAGCCCAAGAACGGTACATAAGTTCCTAAGCGGTCGAATAACGCATATAACGCCACAAGTGAAAGCACTGCCGGGAACATTTGGAAAATCAACATACTTTGTAACAGCATTGATTTGCCTGCAAAGCGTAAGCGTGCAAAAGCATAAGCCGCCGTAGTGGAAAGTGCTAGGGTAATAATTGCCGTTACACCTGCGACTTTAACCGAGTTCCATAACCAAAGTAGTACAGGGAATGGCGGTGGGGTAACAGTGCCGTCCGCATTGGTGACGCTAAAACCGAGTGCCAGTTTCCAGTGTTCTAACGAAATTTGGCTTGGGATAATTTCCCCCAGTGCCAAGTTGCCCGGGCGAAGTGAGATCCCTAAAATCATCAGTAAAGGGAACATAATCAACGCACAGAACACAATAAGAAAGAAATGCGTTGCAAATAAACGTGCTTTCATTGATTTAGGTTGAACGATAGCCATTTTATCCCCCTTAATCCTGTTGTAATTTAGTCAAACGAATTTGGAACAACGCTAATCCGCTGACGAGTAAGAAGATGATTACTGCGATTGCCGCCGCTAAACCGAAGTCTTGCGTACCGCTACCTTCAAAAGCGATACGGTAGGTGTAGCTTACTAACAAGTCGGTATGTCCTGCCGGTGTACTGGTTCCGATCATTGACGGACGACCTTGAGTTAATAATTGGATCAACACGAAGTTATTGAAGTTGAAGGCGAAGCTTGCAATCATCAACGGCATTAACGGTTTAATTAACAACGGCATTGTGATTTTGGTAAAGTTTTGCCATACCGATGCACCATCAATTGCCGACGCTTCGTATAAATCGTGCGGAATCGCTTTGAGTAAACCCATACAAACGATCATTATATAAGGATAACCTAGCCAAGTATTGACGATCAAAATCATCACTTTGGCTAAGAACGGATCGTTAAACCATTCTGGGCGGATACCAAATAAGTTATTTAAAATTAAGTTAATCTCACCGAAACTTTGGTTAAATAAACCTTTAAACACAAGGATAGAGATAAAACCCGGTACCGCATAAGGCAAGATTAACAGTAAACGATAAGCCGCTTTGCCTTTTAACGCTTCCCATTGCACAAGGGAGGCGAAAATCATACCGAGTAGAGTGGTAAACACCACGGTTAAGAATGCAAAGGTGACCGTCCAGATAAAGATTTGAATAAACGGTTTTTGTACGCCTTCATCTGTTAAGATTTTGACGAAGTTTTGCCAACCGATAGTCACCGTATAACCCGGCTCAATACGTTTACCCGTGAAATTACCTTGTTCATCAATTTGCTCAAAGAAACCGACATCATCATTGGGTTTATAGCGTTCTTTGGTTTCATTGTTGGTTAAAATTTGGCTGTCCGCATCAAAGCTAAAACGGCTGCTTTGTTGAGAAAATTGACGAAGTGAACTCATGGTGAGCATTTCTTCGCTTGGTAAAATCGCATTTACCGTTTGAAGTTGTTGGCGATTTTGGGTAATGGTTTTAAGCGGAGCGACTTTACTTTCCGGTAAGCTCGCCACTTCGTCTAATTTGATTTCCCCTTTTAAATCGGCTAATGCAAGCGGTGCGGAAATATAATTTTTTTGCAACGGCTTATTTTCAAGCACTAATTGATATTGGCTATCCGCTGTTTCAAGCAGTTTAAAATCATAGCGTTCGCCTGAAAAATAACGCTGGCTTTGTAATTGGCTGACTACTCGTTCAAAAGCGAGCTGGTTTGAGCCGCTGTAATTGGTAAAAGCAATGACGACCGTACAAACCAGTGGGAAAACCACGAAAATACCGATTGCCGATACGCCGGGGAACAGATAACGCCAGCGATAAGCCCGTTCCGAACTAAAGACAAAAATACCCGAAGCCACCACGACTAAGGTTAGTAATGCAAATAAAATTTCACCTTGCAGATAAATTGTAAAAACCAAGTAAAAAGCAATCAGGTAAAGCAATCCGACAAGAGCCCTTTTGCCCCAAAGTTGAGCGGGTGAAATGGAGGAATGAGTTGAGGTTAACATTTTATTTTCCTTGTTTTAGTACTGCGAAGAGGAAATTGCAAAAAATGAGAAGAATGTGACCGCTTGTATCATTATTCGTAGGGGCGGGTCGATGTGCCCGCCCCATTCTAAGAAATTATGGGCGGGCACATCGACCCGCCCCTACAATCGAAAAATTATTCTTTTTCAATCTTCGCTTGTGCTTCATCTAATGCCGCTTTGACAGATTGGCGACCGTTCACTGCACTGTCAATCGCTGCTTTTTCTGAATACCAGAAGCGGCTCATTTGTGGAATGTTCGGCATAATTTCACCATTTTCCGCATTCGCCATGGTTGCAGCAATACGCGGATCTGCCGCTAATTTCGCTTGGTAGCTCTTAAGCGCTACTGCACCTAACGGAGTATCTTTGTTCACGGTTTCTAAACCAGCATCGGTTAATAAGTGGTTTTCTAAGAACTCTTTCGCTAAGTCTTGGTTCGGGCTTGAAGCGTTTACCGCTGCACTTAATACGCCGACGAATGGTTTACCTGCTTTGCCGTTTAAGGTTGGTAATACGGCTACGCCATAGTTAATACCGCTTTTCTCGATATTTGCCCACGCCCAAGGACCGTTAATCGTCATTGCCGTTTCGCCTTTATTGAAAGAGGCTTCAGCAACAGAGTAATCGGTATCTGCGTTGATTACTTTTTTCTTCACTAAATCAACCACAAATTGTAAGCCTTTTTGTGCCGCTTCATTGTTCACACCGATGTCTTTTGCATCGTAGCCGTTTGCGGTCACTTTAAACGCATAAGCCCCTTGAGAAGAGATGATTGGCCATGTGAAATACGGTTCTGCTAAGTTCCACATAATCGCATTTTTGCCTTTGGCTTTGAGATCTTTATCTAATTTCTCAATTTCTTCCCATGTTTTCGGTGCTTGTGGCACTAAATCTTTGTTATAGATTAAAGAAAGTGATTCAACAGCGATTGGATAAGCAATTTGTTTACCGTTATATTTGGTTGCTTCCCAACCGATGTCAGATAATTTTGCTTTGAAATCCGCACTTGGGTGAACTTCTGCCAATAAACCTGATTGTGCATAGCCGCCCATACGGTCGTGAGCAAAGATAATAATATCCGGGCCGTCGCCTGTTGCCGCCACTTGCGGGAATAACTCTTCTAATTTACTTGGGTGTTCAACAATCACTTTCACACCGGTTTCCGCTTCGAATTTTTTACCCACTTCCGCCAAGCCGTTATAACCTTTGTCGGCATTGATCCAGATGTTGAGTTGTCCTTCGACTAATTTTGCATTAACGCCTTGCGCGATACATAATCCTGCTAATACGGTTAAGGCTACTGTAGTAAGTTTTTTCATGATGGTTTCCTCATTTGGTTAAATGAAATTTTGGCAATCGAATAGTGGATGATTTCGTCTCATACTTCATCAT
>JBGXMX010000037.1:0-6315 GCA_041809245.1 Glaesserella sp. | reverse complement strand
TGCACTCCAGCAACAGCTGTTATAAGTAATCCCCAGCTGGCTTTCTACCGGCTTTTTCAAGGCTGTGTCTTGATAATGACTAACCATCATTGAAATATTGTCCGTCAGTTTCCAACCGACTACGCCGCCGACTTGTTTGATATCTTGCCCGTAGCGGTTACTACTGAGGTTTTGGTCGATGTAGTTTTGGCTGGCATAACGGTAATTTAACTGAACGACTTGATCTTGACTCGGTTTATATTGCAGTGAAACATTGGCTAATGAAGTTTCATTTAAGCGGGTATCATATTGATAACTGCCGTGCCAGTTCCAATCCTTGTGGAATTTCCAATTAGACTCTAACGACCACGACGAAGAACGGTTAGCCGTACTGTTTTTTGAACTGTTATCCACTTTAGACGGGCTCATATAGTAAATCTGCCCCGCACTGAAATTGAATACTTCATTACCGGTTTTATCACTAAAAAAGCGTGTCGTACCGCCAATGGTTATCTGATTGGCGGAGGCGATGCGGTCCAAACCGCTATAACGGCGGTCATTAAACAGTGAAAAATAGTCTTGCTGTAACAATGCCGAATCATAACCTAAGCCTAACGCACTTTCAGAACCGATATCCGCTTGGTTTTTGTACGGGCGATAAAGGTATTGCACTCTCGGCTCAAGCACCTGAGTAAAGCCTTTAAACCATACTTTATCCGTTTCTAAGGTGGTTTTTAAATCGATTTTCAGTTGAGGCAACACTCGGGTTACTTGACGTTTGATCTCCTCACTGCTTTCACTACCCTTTTTCTGCCAGTAGTGCGTCGCATAGAGTTTGGTTTCAATATTCAAACTACCATAACGGTTCGAGAACGGGAAATTAAGTGCCGGTTGCACGTGGAAACGCCATGCGGTCGGCATTGTTTTACTGTCATTGGCAAAATGCGCAAGTTGTGAAAATAACGCAAAATCGCCGTAAGGTACGATGTTATTGCGGTAATAATTAAAATCAATTTGCGGGAAAACGCGATAAGGTTTTGTTCCCGAATCATCAAAGGTTTGGAATTTCTTGCCGGCAATCGAAATATTGTAACTCGGTTGATAATAGCCCAATTTGAAATTCTGAGTTGCATAGCCGTCGGTACTGTTGCCATAAATCGAATCAAACTCGGAGAAATAGCGGCTGTCGCTGACCTTGGTGTAATCCACCGAAAAACGCCAGTCGGTTAAAAAACTCATATGATGTTGCCAGAAAAGCAAATAACGGGAGCGGTTTTTATCCGACCAAGTAGATAAACGGTCTTTGGATAAATATTCCGAAGCAAATTTACCTTGTCCGAGCGTGGTTAAATAACGCAGCTCAGGGCTCAATTGCCAGCCGCGTTGCGAATAATAGGTTGGGGTTAAGGTTACATCGATATTCGGTGCGATATTCCAATAAATCGGTTGGGAATAGGTATATCCGTCACGGCTGGAATGCCCCGCACTCGGAATCAATAAACCGGAGCGGCGTTTATCGCCAATCGGAAATTGTAAATAAGGCGAATAAAAAATCGGCACACCAAGCACTTTAAAACGTGCGTGCCACATCTCGGCATACTCGTCTTTAACATATTGAACCATTTCATTGGCATCAATTTGCCATGCGTTATCATCGGGTAAACAAGAAGTAAAAGAGGCATTTTTCATTACACGCACATCGTCGTTAACCGCAACCTCTTGCGCATTACCTCGCCCTTGTCTGCCGACAAACTGATAATGGGCATTCGACATATTGGCATGCTGATTTTCTAAATTCACCTGCGCATCCCGACCTGTGGCATTAATCAGATTGTCATAATAACTAAACTCGCCGGTAAGATATGCTTTACGTGCGGAATCTTTTTGCTCCACTCTCGCCTGCTCGGTAGCAATAAAACGGTTCCCCTGTTTGATAGTTACGTTACCCGTATAGATGGCTTCGGTCGGTTGATTGATTTCGGCACTATCCGCTTCGATATAAACGGGAAGTTGCGTTTGGTCGCCCGAAACGACTTCCCCTTTAAATTGCGGCACGCCTAATAAACATTGCGAGCGCAGATCGGCTGAGGCGCTATTGCTGTAGCACGCTGCGCAAATTGCCAAAGAGAGTAAACTATAATGGTGCTTTTTCATCACATTATCCTCTTACAAGCGCTCATTTTTGCAGAAAAATTTGCAAAATCGACCGCTTGTGTTCCAATTTTAATTTTAAATAATTCTTGAAAATTGCTGTCTTCTTGCCTGTTGACGTGAGTAAATATCAAAACACATACAGATATTACGAATCAGTAATCGTCCTTGTGGCGAAACCGTTAAACCCGTATCGGTAATCGCTAATAAGCCGTCTTGAGCAAGCGGCGCAAGCAGATCCAAATCCTCTGCAAAATAGCGTTTAAATTCAATATTATATTGTTGCTCAAAGGTGGCATAATCTAATTTGAAATTACAGATCAAGGCTTTAATCACATCACGGCGCAGACAGTCGTCTTTTGTCATAGTTAAGCCTTTATGTAATGCAATGCCACGCATTTCTACTTCAGCGTAATACTGTTTCAGCTCTTTGTGGTTTTGTGCGTAACTATCGCCCAACAGACTGATGGCTGACACGCCCATACCCAATAAATCCGCATCTTCTTGGGTGGTATAACCTTGGAAATTACGGTGTAAAACGCCGTTGTCTTGTGCAATTGCCAGTTCGTCATTCGGCTTGGCGAAGTGATCCATACCGATAAATTTATAGCCCGCTTGTCCTAATGTTTCGTTGGTTTTTTGCAAAATCTCTAATTTGATTTCAGGCGCAGGCAGCATCTCATTTTTGATCTTAATCTGTGCGGCAAAACGGCTTGGCAAATGGGCGTAATTAAACACGCTCATACGATCAGGATTGAGTTCAATCACTTTTTGCAAGGTAAATAAGAAACTTTCCACCGTCTGTTTCGGTAAACCATAAATCAAGTCAATATTGGTTGAAGTAAAGCCCAGCTCTTTCGCTCGCTTCATCAATGCAAAGATAAACTCTTCATCTTGCTCACGATTAACCAATTTTTGTACTTCTTTGTTGAAATCCTGAATCCCCATACTAATGCGGTTAAAGCCGATAGCTCGCAAATGGTCGAGCATATCCAACTCAATTTCACGCGGATCCATTTCAATACTGATTTCAGCCTCATCACTGACATCGAAATGTTTTCTCAACATTGCCATTAGGCGCAACGATTGCTCTTCATTCAAATAAGTCGGTGTACCGCCGCCCCAGTGGATTTGAGTAACTTTACGCTGCTTAAACAATGCAGAACGGTATTTGATCTCTTTTTCGAGATAATCCAAATAAATATCGACTTTGTGCTGATGACGGGTAATGATTTTATTACAAGCACAGAAGTAGCAGAGTTTATGACAAAACGGAATATGCACATAAAGCGATAACGGCTTATGCGGATAGCGTGCCGCAGCCGCTTTAAAATCCTCATCCTGATAGGATTCATTAAACTCTAATGCGGTAGGATACGAGGTATAACGAGGACCTGATTGATTGTATTTTTGGATAAGATGGCTATCCCAAATGATGTCTGACATAACAAACCTACTTCAACTCTTGTTTAAATTGTTCGACTTCTTTCAATAATTGACGAAGCTCTTCTTGAATATTTTGAGCTAACTCCGCTTCTTTCGATTCTCGTAATAAGTCCAGCTTCATTCGCTCATTGCGTTTTAAATTTTTTCGTTCATCCAAAATAGGCATTTCTTCCACGACTTGATAAAGCGCCCACATGGCTTCAAACGCAGCAAGTTTTTTCCCGATTACATCCAATAACGGTTTAAGACGCAGCACTCCTTCAGACAAATCACACTGCTCACTTTGCATTGCTTTCGCAATAACCTCAATACTGTCAATCACCGTACGGTAACGCTGTTGTTGAGCCTGTTTGAACTGCTTCTTTTGTCGGTGTAGTTTTACAAACAGCGAAACGGCATAAGCCGCCATGGAAAGTACGATCAGCAGCGCTAAAATAAGTAAAAAGAATCTAAACATGCTTAACGGAATTTATTAATGTCCATCGTTTCAAACTGACGTAACAGCGCTTCTTCGCTTTCTTCGTCATCGTCTTCAATGCCTAACTCGATCATTAATTCGTGAACGCGGTCTAAACACTCATCCACAAATTTTTGATCTTCGGCAGAAAGAGTTTTCCCCGCTTCCAAATCATCTAATAGCTGGTTTAAGCACTCATTATTTTCTAACTGTTCCAGCTCGGCTTCAGGGCTTAAACGTGGTTTTTCAATCGCCACCGGCGGAATAAATCTGCCTTTTTCAGGTTGATTGACAAATTCCACCATTAAAGGCACTTTTTTACGACTGCCGATTCGAGGATCTTTAACTTCTTTGGTGTTAGCGGCTTTTTTCTCAAGTGCTTCATGCGCACGAGAACCCGACGGCAAACCTTTGTGTTTACGCTTTTTCTTCTCTTCACGTGCTTGTAAATCTAACTCATAGCAGGTTGGTTTACGGTTTTTCGCAGGTTTGGCTTTAGGTTGTTCAAAGGGTTTGTCTGCTTTTCGGGCAGGCATAATATCGGTAATACGACGAGTTTTCTTTACACGACTCATAATTTTCTTGGTTTAGGGATAAATTGGGCTAGGATTGTAACACAATTGAGAAAGGATTCATTAAGATTCTTGAAGATTGCAAGCGGCCAATTCTTGCAGAATTTTTGCAAAAACCGACCGCTTGTTAAAGGAAGCGGATTAGCTCATACGGTAGTTTGGCGCTTCTTTCGTGATGGTCACGTCATGAACGTGGCTCTCTTTAATGCCGGCACCACTGATACGTACAAATTGTGCTTTAGTGCGAAGTTCATCAATAGTCGCACAGCCCGTTAGCCCCATACATGAACGTAAACCGCCCATTTGTTGATGGATGATTTCTTTTAAGAAACCTTTATATGGAATACGGCCTTCAATTCCTTCCGGTACCAGTTTGTCTGCGGCGTTATCCGATTGGAAATAACGATCCGACGAACCTTTTGACATAGCGCCGAGGGAGCCCATACCACGATAAGATTTGAATGCTCTGCCTTGGTATAACTCAATTTCACCCGGTGCTTCCTCTGTGCCTGCAAACATTGACCCTACCATCACGCATGAAGCGCCTGCGGCTAATGCTTTTGCAATATCACCCGAATAACGGATACCGCCGTCGGCAATAACAGGAATACCACGCTCTTTTAACGCTTCTGCAGCATCTGCAATTGCGGTAATTTGCGGTACACCAACTCCTGTCACAATACGGGTTGTACAGATGGAACCCGGTCCGATCCCGACTTTAACGGCACTTGCGCCGGCATCCGCTAACGCAATCGCCCCTTCCGCCGTGGCAATGTTACCCGCAACAATTGGTAAATTCGGATATTTGGCACGGGTTTCTCGTACACGCTGTAACACGCCTTCAGAATGGCCGTGAGAGGAGTCGATTAATAATACATCCACCCCCGCTTTTACTAAAGCATCGATACGTTCTTCATTCCCCGGCCCTGCGCCCACAGCCGCACCGACACGTAAACGACCGAATTCATCTTTACAAGCGTTTGGTTTTTGTTCGGCTTTTTGGTAGTCCTTCACGGTGATCATACCTTTTAGCTTGAACTCATCATCTACCATCAGCACTTTTTCAACACGATGATCATGCATTAATCTTAAGATTTCTTCACGTGTCGTACCGTCTTTAATCGTCACTAAGCGGGCTTTCGGCGTCATCACCTCAGAAACCGGTTTGCTCATATCGCGCACAAAACGGGTATCACGCCCGGTGATAATTCCTACAAGATTATTGGCACCGTCTACCACAGGGAAGCTGGCAAAGCCGTTTTTCTTCACCACGTCAGCCAGCTCCGCCAGTGTTAAATCCGGTGAAACGGTCACAGGCTCGGTCACAATACCGCTCTCAAATTTCTTCACCTTACGTACACGATCCGCTTGGCGTTCAATCGACATATTTTTATGAATAAAGCCAATACCGCCTTCTTGTGCAAGAGAGATCGCAAGTTTGGTTTCGGTTACGGTATCCATCGCAGCAGAAAGCATAGGAATGTTAAGGCGGATTTCTTTGGTTAGTTGAGTGGAGAGATTGGCAGTATTTGGAAGCACCGTAGAGTGTGCCGGGACAAGAAGGACATCATCAAAAGTGAGAGCCTCTTTAATTACTCGTAGCATTGCAATAGTTCCTTTGTTGAAGATTAAAAAAATTAAGCTGGAAAAATTGCGGGCGGATTATACAGAGGTTAGTCGTATTTGTAAATTTACAAGCGGGGAGTTTTG
>JBGXMX010000036.1:0-14099 GCA_041809245.1 Glaesserella sp. | reverse complement strand
ATGATGCGTTTAACCGCAGACGGCAAGGCGAAGGCGGAACCGGTTTGGCAGGCGACACAGCAGTTGGCGGATAAAACCTTTGCAAAATTAGGCGAGAAAAAGACCGCTCAACTGTTTGCCTTGTTGGCGGAATTTTGCACGGTTTGCCGTGAGCAAATCGACAAAGCGGATACGGTGGCTTGATGTCCTTAGAAAATGATGACGCACCAAGATTGGTGGAAGAGTTGTCGAAGTTGAAGGATATTGGGAAAAGGGTGGAAGTGGAGTAATACAAGCGGTGCTTTTTCGTTAATTTTTTGTTAAAAAATAACTTTGTTCATATTGAGTTGAAATCTTTTCCATGTAGAATGTGTGGGAATACGTTAGAGATAAGCTGTTCTCTTAGATTCCGTATGTTACTGATTATTCTCAACTTTTATATGAGGGCGCATTATGTCAACTGCAAAAATTACCTACACACTCACCGATGAAGCGCCGATGTTGGCGACGTATTCTTTTCTTCCGATTGTTCAAGCCTTTACTGCGGCGGCGGATATTGAAGTTGAAACGAAAGATATTTCGCTTGCAGGTCGTATCCTTGCCAATTTATCTGCCTATTTAAAAGAGGAGCAAAAAACAGCAGATGCTTTGGCTGAACTGGGCGAACTCGCCAAAAAGCCTGAAGCTAACATCATCAAACTACCAAATATCTCCGCCTCTATTCCTCAATTAAATGCTGCTATTGCTGAATTACAATCCCAAGGTTTTGCCGTACCGAATTACCCGGCTGATCCGAAAACAGAAGAAGAAAAAGCGATCAAAGCAGCCTATGCCAAAGTATTAGGCTCTGCGGTAAATCCTGTATTGCGTGAGGGTAACTCCGATCGCCGAGCACCGAAAGCGGTTAAAAATTACGCGAAGAAAAATCCTCACTCAATGGGCGTTTGGTCGAAAGACTCTAAAACGAAAGTCGCTCATATGGAATCAGGGGATTTTTACGGTTCAGAACAATCCGTTACCTTACCGATGGATGCGCTAAACGCACAATTTAAAATTGAATTTGTTGCAAAAGACGGCTCGGTGAAAGAACTAAAAGGTCTATCAGCATTGAAAGCCGGTGAGGTGATTGATTCATCAGTAATGAGTTTGTCAGCCTTAAAAGCCTTTGTTAAACAGACAAAAGCAGATGCGAAAGCTGCGGGTGTGTTATTTTCTGCACATTTAAAAGCCACGATGATGAAGGTGTCTGATCCGATTATTTTTGGGGCAATTGTTTCGGTCTATTTTGAAGAGGTATTTGGCAAATATGCGGATCTCTTTGCGCAGTTAGGCGTGAACCCGAATAACGGCTTAGGCGAGTTGTATGCGAAGATTTCAGGCCATCCGCAAGAAGCCGAAGTAAAAGCGGCGATTGATTCTGCGATTGAAAACGGTCCTGCGATTGCGATGGTGAATTCGGATAAAGGTATTACAAACTTACATGTTCCGTCTGATGTGATTGTTGATGCTTCAATGCCTGCGATGATCCGGACTTCAGGTCAAATGTGGAATAAAGAGGGCAAACAACAAGATACTTTTGCGTTGATTCCGGATCGTTGCTATGCCGGCGTATATACTGCGGTGATTGAAGATTGTAAAGAAAATGGCGCATTTGATCCGAAAACGATGGGATCTGTTCCGAATGTGGGGCTTATGGCGCAAAAAGCGGAAGAATACGGTTCGCACGACAAAACCTTCCAAGCAGAAGCTAATGGGGAAATTCGTGTAGTGGATGCTAACGGCAATGTGTATATGAAACATCAGGTGGAAGCGGGTGATATTTTCCGTATGTGCCAAACCAAAGATGCACCGATTAAAGATTGGGTCAAACTTGCCGTCACTCGTGCTCGTTTATCGGAAACACCGGTAGTTTTCTGGCTTGATGAAAATCGTGCCCACGATCGTGAAATCATCAAAAAAGTAAAAGCCTATTTACCTGAGTTTAATCCAGAGGGGTTAGACATCAGCATTCTTTCACCGGTTGAAGCGTGTAAATTCTCGATTCAACGCATTCGTGAGGGGAAAGACACCATTTCTGCCACAGGTAATGTATTGCGTGACTATTTAACCGACTTATTCCCGATTTTAGAATTAGGCACATCAGCAAAAATGCTCTCGATTGTGCCATTGATGAACGGTGGCGGTTTATTTGAAACCGGTGCAGGCGGTTCAGCACCAAAACATATCGAACAATTTATTGAAGAGGGTTATTTACGTTGGGACTCTTTAGGTGAGTTTTTAGCCTTACAAGCCTCTCTTGAGCATATCGCCCAAACCCAAAATAACGCTAAAGCGCAAGTATTGGCGGATGCGTTGGATGAAGCAAATGCGAAGTTCCTTGATAACGATAAATCGCCGGGACGTAAATTAGGTACGATTGATAACCGTGGTTCTCACTTCTACCTTGCTATGTACTGGGCGGAAGCCTTAGCCAATCAAAGCAAAGATGCGGAACTTGCAGCAAAATTCCAACCGATTGCAACTGCAATGCAAGCCTCAGAAGCGCAAATCAATGCGGAATTGATTGGTGCACAAGGCAAAGCACAGGCAATTAAAGGTTACTATCAACCTGATTTTAGTGCGACTTCTGCGGCAATGCGTCCGTCGGCGACATTAAATGCGATTATTGAACGTATTTAATCAAATCGGATAATGGACAAGCGGTCTTATTTTGTAAATTTTTTGCAAAATAAGACCGCTCGTCAGCTTTAGCTTCACTAATAAATTCTGCTAAAATGCAGCAGCTCTTACCATTAGGAGATGCTATGAAAAACGCTATGAAACGCCTTTTAGCATGGGCGACTAACTATTTGTTATGCCGATTTGTCTCATTTTTAACCGGAATAAAAACTAAATCCGCTGAATCTTTGGCGTTTAACCGCTCACAAAAAGTCTATTATGCCAATCACACCAGCCACGGCGATTTTATTTTAGTCTGGAATGCATTGCCGGATGCTTGGCGTTTACAAGCGAGACCTGTCGCCGCCGCTGAATATTGGCTTAATCACCCGCTCAAACGTTTTATTATTCAAAATGTATTTAACGGTTTGTTAATCCCTCGCCAAAGTGATAATCCCCAACGGATTACCGAACAGATGAGCGAAGCGCTTCGCACACATTCATTGATTATTTTCCCTGAAGGTACACGTAATACCGACGAAAACAGCCCATTATTACCGTTTAAATCAGGTATTTACCATTTAGCGAAAGCAAACCCTGAAATTGAGTTTGTCCCTATTTGGATTGAAAACATTAGCCGAGTATTACCAAAAGGCAAATTGCTTCCTGTGCCGCTATTATGTGATGTGGTGATTGGCAAGCCTTTTACATGGCAGCCGGATGAATCGAAAGAAGCATTTTTATACCGTTCACAACAGGCGTTACTCGCTCTTAGCCCACACACAATGAAGGAGAACAAGTCATGATCTCTTCACAAGTCTCAACCATTTTTCTTTCCGTATTTGCGGTACTTGCCTTGGCAAGTGTAATCGCCATGTTGCTTAAGAAAAAATATGGTGTCGGCAACAGTACCATTGCTAATCTTTCCGCACGTATTAATGCGTGGTGGGTAATGACAATTGTTTTGTTAATTGCTTTTTGGTTTGGGCAAATAGGCACAACAATCCTTTTCTTTTTGATCTCTTTTGTTGCCTTACGTGAATTTATGACGCTGGTTTATCGCAAACGTAGCGATTATTACAGTATGGTGACATGTTTTTATCTGTTGCTACCTCTGCAATACTATTTTGTTTTGAAACAGTGGTATGGCATGTTTTCGATTTTTATTCCCGTATATGGCTTTTTGCTGTTACCGATTGTGGCAAGTTTAAGCGGCAATACGGAAAATTTTCTCTCTCGTGCGGCGAAAACACAGTGGATGGCGATGATCTCTATTTTCAGCCTTTCGCATGTTCCTGCATTGCTTTTCTTAAATTTAGAAGGCTTTGACAGCGGTAATAACATTTTGCTGCTGATTTTCATGATTGCGACCGTACAGGCAAGCGATGTATTGCAATATATTTGGGGCAAATTGGTGGGCGGTGCGAAGATTATGCCGAGTTTATCCCCTTCAAAAACTATTTCAGGTACGGTTGGCGGGATTTTATCCGCCACCGGTTTAGCGGTACTCATGGCGCCGATTACACCGTTTAACTACTGGCAGGCGGGGCTTATCGGTTTATGTATCTGTTTAATGGGATTCTTCGGCGGGCTGGTGATGTCAGCCATTAAGCGGGATCATGGGGTAAAAGATTGGGGTAATATGATTAGCGGACACGGCGGTATGTTAGATCGTGTCGACTCCATCTGCTTTGCCGCACCGATTTATTTTCATATCATCCGTTATTTTTGGAACGGATAGACAAAATTTCAGCACAAAGCGAGTGCTTTTTTGTTAAAGATCAGCTTTTCATGAAAAGAGTCAGGCTTTGGCTTTAACAATCTTTCAAATTTTGTTATAAAGTGCAGGTTTTCAAATCAACTCAAACTCAATAGGAGAACTTATGGAATTAGTATTTATTCGTCACGGTTTCAGTGAGTGGAATGCTAAAAACTTATTTACAGGCTGGCGCGATGTGAATTTAACAGAGCGTGGTATTGAAGAAGCGAAAGCGGCAGGTAAGAAATTATTAGACGCAGGCTATGAATTCGATATCGCATTTACTTCTGTGTTAACCCGTGCAATCAAAACCTGTAACATCGTGTTAGAAGAATCTAACCAATTATGGATTCCACAAGTGAAAAACTGGCGTTTAAACGAACGTCACTACGGTGCATTACAAGGCTTAGATAAAAAAGCGACCGCCGAGCAATACGGTGATGAACAAGTTCACATCTGGCGCCGTTCTTATGATATTTCTCCGCCGGATTTAGATCCGCAAGATCCGAATTCAGCACATAACGACCGCCGCTATGCGCACCTTCCGAAAGATGTTGTGCCAAATGCAGAAAATCTCAAAATCACTTTAGAGCGTGTTTTACCATTCTGGGAAGATCAAATCGCACCGGCACTTTTATCTGGTAAACGTGTTCTTGTGACTGCACACGGTAACTCATTACGTGCATTGGCAAAACATATCATCGGCATTTCCGATGAAGAAATCATGGATTTCGAGATCCCGACCGGTCAACCGTTAGTGTTGAAACTGGATGACAAATTGAATTTCATTGAGAAATTCTATTTATAATTGATGTTCAATGAACGCCCGGCTTGCTTGCCGGGCGTTTTTTTATGGTACAAGCGGTCATTTCTTGGCAAAAGTTTGCAAATCCGCTATACTCGCCCGCCTGAGTCGGTCAGACAATCGCTGGTTTATTGAAGCCCTTAACCGTTCGCAAGAACGACCTAGCGGGACAAGTAAACGAGAGGAAAGTCCGAGCTACACAGGGCAGAGTGCCGGATAACGTCCGGGAGGCGCGAGCCTACGACCAGTGCAACAGAGAGCAGACCGCCGATGTACGCAAGTGCAGGTAAGGGTGAAAGGGTGCGGTAAGAGCGCACCGCGTGAGTGGTAACATTTCACGGCACGGTAAACTCCACTCGTAGCAAGACCAAATAGGAATCCAACGAGTTGCCCGCTTGGGATTCGGGTAGGTTGCTTGAGCGGCTGAGTAATCAGTCGCCTAGAGGAATGATTGTCCGCGACAGAACTCGGCTTATCGACCGACTCAGCCTGATTTTTAAGAGCGAACAGATTTTGTCTGTTCGCTTCAGACCGATGACAAACCATCTATAAATCCATTGAACTATGATGGCGTTCGTTTTCAAACGTATACCGAGACGTGATTAAAATACCACCATTTGATGATGTTTGAATTGTTGATACAGCTCGGTAACAGGTGTGCCGTCAGGTAAGATTAATTCGGGGGATAAATCATACAGAGGCACAATCACAAACTCCCGATTGTGCATATCATAGTGCGGTAGCGTTAACCGTTCGGTTTGAAGTTGTACGTTATCATAAAGCAAAATATCTAAATCCAAGGTGCGTTCGCCCCAACGACGAAGACGTACCCGCCCTTGCTGATTTTCAATCGCTTGAAGTGTGTCTAATAAGACAAGAGGTTCAAGTTCCGTTTCAAATTTAACCACTGCATTTACATAATCAGGCTGATCTTGAGGGCCGAGAGGCTTACTGCCGTAAAAAGGGCTGACTTTCAGATATTTTGCAAATTTTTTCAACGAATCGACCGCTTGCCTTAGTTGTCCAAGCGGGTCATCAAGATTCGAGCCGAGAGCAACATAAACAGTAGCCATTAAACCTCTCCTTTTTTGGCGGGTTTACGTTTAAAACGACGGCGAGGCTTACGTTTTTTGTTACCTTCTTCCTCACGAAAACTCGGGAGCGATTTGACCGCTTTAAGCATTTCGCTGCGTTGCCCTTCATTACTAAATTGAAATTCGTGCCACCATGCACTGAGTTCAACCAAATCGCCACCTTCAATTTCAGCACGCATCACCATCAAATCAAAACCGGCACGGAATTTAAGCTGTTGTAATGTCTGCTCCGGTCGCTTGCCGGAACGTTTAGGAAATTGAAACTGTAACGCCCAAATTTCACGGATCACTGTGGTATAACGGCGGTGTAAAGCAACCGCTTTACAGCTTTGGGCTAAAATTTCATTTGCTCCCAACATCATCGCATCATGAGTATTCAGCCCGCCTTCGTTTTTCAGCTCATCAATTTTTTCACGCAACGGATACCATAACAGCGCTGCAAATAAAAATGCAGGATTCACACGCAAATTATCACTAATGCGCTCATCGGTCGATTGTAGCGCTTTTGTAATCATACGCTCGGTGTTGGAATCGCTCTGCGGAGTGAAAAATGGTGCGAGAACGGGGAATAGTTGCTCGAACAAGCCATATTTACGCAACAATTCATAGGTTTTAAACCCATATCCCGATTGTAGCAGTTTTAAAGACTCATCAAATAAACGGGCGGCGGGAATATGGTTCAGTAAATGTGCCATTTTACGAATCGGCTCTTCACTGCCCTTATCTAAAAACATATCCAGTTTCGCCATAAAGCGCACGGCACGTAACATTCGCACGGGATCTTCTTGGTAGCGGATAACCGGATCGCCGATTAAACGCAATTTCCCGGCTTTGAGATCCGCAATGCCGTCAAAAAAGTCAAAAATCTTATTGTGCAACACATCATAGTAGAACGCATTAACGGTAAAATCCCTACGCTCGGCATCTTCTCGTAATGAGCCGTAAACGTTATCGCGCAATAACATACCGTGATCGCTGGTTTTGGACATTTTATCGGTCGCATTACTGTGGTGTTCGGCTCTAAATGTCGCCACTTCATAAATTTCACGCCCAAAAACAATATGAGCCAAACGGAAACGTCGACCAATCAAACGGCATTGGCGGCCGAAAACTTTTTGAATCTCTTCGGGTTTGGCGTTGGTTGCAATATCAAAGTCTTTCGGCTTCTGTCCTAATAGCAGATCACGAATACAGCCACCGACAATATAGGCTTCGTAGCCGTGTTTATGAAGCTTATTCACGATTGCAACGGCATTCGTCGGGAAATCTTTCAGTGAAACCCCATGCTGTCCTGCATTGACACAATATTCTTTATGTAACACATGGGAAGGTACGGCTGATTTTTTGCTCCGTTTTGACGAAGAAGCTGTAACGGATTCAGATGATGGCGTAACTGAATGGGATGAACGAGCGGGTTTCACAGATTGAATTTGCTCCGTAGCGGCTTGCTGAGACTTTTTTTTACGGGCAAAGAAAGATTTAATGTAATTTAAAATAACTCACCTCAATAATCATAGAGAATGAAAACAGAAGAGGCAGAGGGCATATAAAACTGCCGCTCTCCTCGCTGTTCAAATTAACTTAACCACCCATCTGTTTTTCACGAATTTCAGCCAGTGTTTTACAATCAATACAAAGATCGGCGGTCGGACGGGCTTCTAAACGTTTTAAACCGATTTCAATACCGCAAGCATCGCAATAACCGTAATCACCGGTATCCAGTTTGGCTAAGGTTTGTTCAATACGTTTCAGCAGTTTACGTTCACGATCACGGTTGCGTAATTCTAAGCTGAATTCTTCTTCTTGTGTGGCTCGGTCAGCAGGGTCTGCAAAATTGGTGACATCATCTTGCATTTGGCTTTTTGTACGCTCTGCCTCTTCCATAATTTGTGCGTGCCACGCTTTAAGGATTTTACGGAAATGCTCGATTTGAGCATCATTCATATACTCTTCATCCTTACCCGGCTGATAAGGAGAAACGCCGGCAAGCGATAATAAACTAAGCGAAGTCTGATTTGCCATTTGAGTCATAAGTCATTCCTGTATTGTTGTGAAATTTCCCTAATGATAGAACCACGGCTTTTTAGGGGTATTTTGAAAGCGCGTATAAATAACAGAACTCGGCATTTTTAGCAAATAGATTTTATGCAAAATGTGAAATTAGCGTTTTTATAGGCTTTTTTATTGTTATTTTATCGCTACCGCAAACGTTTGCTTAATGCTATACTTGCGCCCAGTTTTTTATCTGATGAGGTTTTGACCGTGACAACACAACTAAGTTATAAAGATGCCGGCGTAGATATTCACGCAGGTAACGAATTAGTCGAACGTATTAAAGGCGATGTCAAGCGTACCCGCCGTCCTGAGGTAATCGGCGGATTAGGCGGTTTCGGTGCGCTTTGTGCCTTACCTAGCAAATATAAAGAGCCGATTTTAGTGTCAGGAACAGACGGTGTCGGCACGAAGTTACGTTTAGCGATCGATTTGCATAAACACGATACGATCGGGATTGACTTAGTTGCAATGTGTGTCAATGACCTCGTCGTACAAGGTGCCGAACCGCTGTTTTTCCTCGACTATTATGCAACGGGGAAATTGGATGTTGACGTGGCAAGCTCGGTGATTAAAGGGATTGCGAACGGCTGCGAACAATCAGGCTGCGCACTTGTCGGCGGTGAAACGGCGGAAATGCCGGGTATGTATCATGAAGGCGATTATGACCTTGCCGGCTTCTGTGTCGGTGTGGTGGAAAAATCCGAAATCATTGACGGCTCAAAAGTGAAAGTCGGTGACGTATTAATTGCACTAGGCTCAAGCGGCCCGCACTCAAACGGCTATTCCTTAATTCGTAAAGTGCTGGAAGTCAGCGGTGCAAAACCAAGCGATGAATTAGCCGGCAAACCGTTAAGCGAGCATTTCCTTGCACCGACGAAAATTTACGTAAAATCCGTGTTACAGCTAATTAAACAAGCCGATGTACATGCGATTGCACATTTAACCGGTGGCGGATTTTGGGAAAATATTCCACGCGTATTACCGCCTAACGTAAAAGCCGTGATTAATGAAGCGAGCTGGGAGTGGCAACCTGCCTTTAAATGGCTACAGGAAAAAGGCAATATCAGCCGCTATGAAATGTATCGCACCTTTAACTGCGGCGTGGGCATGGTGATTGCTCTACCTGAAAGCGACGTAGAAACAGCCTTGTCCGTATTAACCCAGTCCGGCGAAAATGCGTGGGTAATCGGTAAAATTGAAAGCCTCGGCAACGGCACGGAACAAGTTGAAATTGTGTAAAAAAAGGTGAAAAACAGACCGCTTGTAGTGATTCACATGATTACAAGCGGTTATTTTTTTGAAAAAATTTGCAAGAGAAAGACGATGAAAAACATTGTAGTCATGATTTCAGGGAATGGCTCGAACCTACAAGCCATTTTAGACGCCACCTTAGCGGGGCAGATTAATGGCAAAATTGTCGGTGTGATTTCCAATAAATCCTCGGCATACGGCTTAATTCGAGCGCAACAAGCGGGCATCCCAACCTTTGTTTTTTCTCGTAAAAATTTTGCGGACAACTTAGCGATGGATAGCGCAATTGCCGAACAGCTTGAAGCCTTAAATGCCGATTTAATCGTACTTGCCGGCTATATGAAAATTTTAACGCCGGAATTTACCGCCCGTTTTTTAGGTAAAATTATCAATATTCATCCCTCGCTTTTACCAAAATATGCAGGATTACACACCCATCAACGGGCAATGGAAGCAGGCGATACCGAACACGGTATGAGCATCCACTTCGTCAATGAAGAAGTAGACGGCGGTGCGATTATTCTACAAGCCAAAGTGCCGATTTATCCCGATGATGAATTAGACGATGTGATTGAACGGGTTTACGAGCAGGAACATCGCTGTTATCCGCTTGTCGTTAAGTGGTTTTGTGATAACCGCTTAAGTTTGAAACAAGGAAAAGCCTATTTGGATAATCAAATTCTTCCGCCCCAAGGCTATGCGTTAGATGACTGATTTTTAAATATTTTCTCACATTAATTTGAAAGATTTTCCGGTTTCTTGTTGAAATAATCCCCCTGATGGCGCACGTTTTTAAACGTGTGCCAAGATTTTTCCCGTTCATATAAGGCACTCGTTACAAACGAGCAGCATCAATATCACCATCGGCGATGGTGTATGTAACGGGTTTTCCATTAAAAAAACTAATCCAAAAAGGCAATTTATATCGCCCTAGCTCTTGAGCAAAATATGATCTACATCACATTTTTTTCGATGTGAACTGAGTATGATCCGTTCACAATTTCGTAACAAAATGCAAGAGGAAAAATTATGAGCAATACTCGTATTGAAGTTGATTTACTTGGTGAACGCGAAGTACCGAATAATGTGTATTGGGGAATTCATACCTTACGAGCAGTTGAAAATTTTAATATTTCTAAAAATACCATTTCGGATGTGCCAGAGTTTGTCCGCGGTATGGTCATGGTGAAAAAAGCAACGGCGCTTGCCAATGGTGATTTAGGTGCTATTCCGAAAAAAATTGCCCGTGCGATTGTGCAAGCCTGTGATGAAATTTTGGTAAACGGTCGTTGTATGGATCAGTTCCCGTCTGATGTGTATCAAGGGGGAGCGGGTACTTCGGTGAACATGAATACCAATGAAGTGGTGGCAAACTTAGCACTGGAATTATTAGGGCATAAAAAAGGTGAATACCACATTATTAACCCAATGGACCACGTGAATGCAAGCCAGTCCACCAATGACGCTTACCCAACAGGTTTCCGTATTGCCGTTTACAACAGCATTATGCAACTCATTACTAAAGTACTTTACTTACAACACGGCTTTGAAAATAAAGCGGATGAGTTTGCGAATATCTTAAAAATGGGACGTACCCAGTTGCAAGACGCTGTGCCAATGACCGTTGGACAAGAGTTCAAAGCGTTTTCTGTTTTGTTAGATGAAGAAGTGAAAAACTTAAAACGTACCGCAGAATTGTTGCTTGAAGTAAACTTAGGGGCAACGGCAATCGGTACAGGTTTGAATACGCCAGAAGGTTACGCACCGCTTGCAGTGAAATACCTTGCGGAAGTGACCCAGTTGCCTTGCACCTTATCTGAACACTTAATCGAAGCGACATCAGACTGTGGTGCTTATGTGATGGTTCACGGGGCGTTAAAACGTACGGCGGTGAAATTGTCTAAAATTTGTAACGACTTGCGTTTGCTTTCATCAGGCCCGCGTGCAGGTTTAAATGAAATCAACTTGCCTGAATTACAAGCAGGCTCTTCCATTATGCCAGCGAAAGTGAACCCTGTTGTGCCAGAAGTAGTGAACCAAGTATGCTTCAAAATTATCGGTAATGACACTTGTATTACCTTCGCTGCGGAAGCAGGGCAATTACAATTAAACGTAATGGAACCAGTTATCGGGCAAGCGATGTTTGAGTCTATCGACATCTTGGCAAATGCTTGTGTGAACTTGCGTGATAAATGTATTGATGGTATCACGGTGAACAAAGAGATTTGCGAAGGTTATGTGTTTAACTCTATCGGTATTGTTACCTATCTCAATCCGTTTATCGGACACCACGAAGGTGATATTGTCGGTAAAATCTGTGCAACCACAGGCAGAAGCGTGCGAGAAGTCGTGTTAGAGCGTGGCTTACTGACAGAAGAACAGTTAGACGATATTTTATCGGTTGAAAACTTGATGAACCCGAAATATAAAGCCAAACGATTTGAAGATGAATAATCGTTAAAGTGTAAAAGCGTTCTGATTTCAGGACGCTTTTCTTTTTTCTGTCACGCTAGTCACGTATAATAATCGGGTTTTTTGTTTAAGGTGGGAGAGAGATATGAACCATTTATCGAGTGCAAATGAAACCCTCAAGCTCTATACACAAGCGATTGAACGTTTACATCAGCGTTTATCCGAGAGTTTTAACCACGCAGTTGAAATGATCCTAAACTGCCAAGGACGTGTTGTTGTTGCAGGCATTGGAAAGTCCGGTTTAGTCGGAAAAAAAATGGTTGCCACATTTGCTTCTACAGGGACACCCAGCTTCTTTTTACACCCGACAGAAGCCTTTCACGGAGATTTAGGAATGCTCAAGCCGATTGATGTGGTGATTTTGATCTCCTATAGCGGTGAAACGGATGATGTGAATAAACTGATTCCAAGCCTGAAAAATTTTGGTAATCAAATTATCGCCATGACAGGTAATCCGACCTCCACTCTCGGTTCTCACGCAGACATCGTACTGGATATTAGTATTGAGCGGGAAGCCTGCCCGAATAATCTCGCACCGACAACATCCAGCCTTGTGACGATGGCATTGGGCGATGCGCTGGCGATCGCTTTAATTAAAGCTCGTGATTTCAAATCTGAAGATTTTGCCCGCTTCCACCCCGGTGGAAGTTTGGGGCGAAAATTATTGTGTCGGGTACGTGACGTGATGCAAAAAAAATTACCGATTGTTTCGCCAAGCTGCTCTTTTAGCGACTGTTTAAATGTGATGAACGAAGGCAGAATGGGTGTTGCAATCGTAATGCAAGAAGATTCTCTTCAAGGCATTATTACCGATGGCGATATTCGCCGAACCCTTGCCGCATTTGGGGCTGAAAGCCTGAATAAAACCGCCGAGCAGATTATGACACGTAATCCGAAAACGATTTTGGATACTACATTCTTATCCCATGCCGAAGAGTTTATGAAAGCCAAACATATTCATTCGCTTATCGCCGTAACGGAAGAGGGTAAAGTATCCGGTATTGTGGAGTTTGCAAGCTAATGGCAAAGTCAAATCATATTACTCGAGCCGGCTGGCAAGCTTTAGATCAGGAACTCAAGTTTCTTTGGAAAGAAGAGCGTCCTAAAGTCACACAGGCAGTTTCGGATGCTGCTGCATTGGGGGATCGCAGTGAAAGTGCCGAATATATTTATGGCAAGCGCCGATTACGTGAAATTGACCGCAGAGTTCGTTTTCTGAGTAAACGTTTGGAAGTATTGCAAATCGTCGATTACCATCCACATCAAGAAGGTAAAGTCTTTTTTGGTGCTTGGGTTGAGTTAGAAAATGAAGAGGGCGAGGTAAAGCAGTATCGAATCGTTGGCTGTGATGAGTTTGATCCTGCCAAGCAGTGGATTTCGATTGATTCTCCCGTTGCAAGAGCATTAATCGGTAAGCAAGTAGATGATGAGATCCAAGTAGAAACACCTCTTGGTAAAGTCATGCTGTATATCAACCGAATTTGGTATGAAAAAAATGTGTAGGCAGTTGCTTACACATTTCAGATTATTGATAAAGTCATCTAAGAGTGGTTATTGACATCCGATAGCGCACGTTTTTAACGTGTGCTGAAACACATCATCAAATGTGACAAAAGGCACTCGTTACAAACCACAACTGTTCGAAACATTGTAACATATTGATTTAATTAGATTAAATTGGTGTTTTGTAAAGGTTTCGTTATCACTTACAATTTATAAAATGCTTTAAGATCCTAAAATAGACAATTAAATTTGAGATTTTTTATTGTAATCTTCTCAAAAAGTCACAATCCTGAGTTATTTGTATATATTGGGTTTTTAATCAAAATCTTATTTTGGATAAGAAATAAGCACATTGTTAGTCTAACTTATTGAAAATATTAGCATTTCCATGTTTCGAACAGTTGTGATTTGTAACGAGTGCCTTTTGTTACATTTGATGATGTGTTCAGCACACGTTAAAAACGTGCGCTATCGGATGTCAATAACCACTCTTAGATGACTTTATCAATAATCTGAAATGTGT
>JBGXMX010000035.1:0-19951 GCA_041809245.1 Glaesserella sp. | reverse complement strand
TTCAAAATTTTTTGCAAGTTGCTTTACTCGCCCTCACAATCGGGCGGACGAAAAAGCGGGCGAATTTTAGCACAAAATCATCTTAATGCGAATGCTAATTCGCTGTAGCTTGATTGATGAAATCCTCGTTTAACTCAATTTTAGCGCGTTGTCGTAAGTCATTGAGCAGTTCGCTTTGCAGTTTCAACGCATTATCTTGCTCCAGTTGAGTCGTAAGCGGTTGTAATGCACTAATATCGCCGTCGGTTACTTGGTCTAAAGCAACAATGACAATATCATTGTTTTGACTGCGGGCAACTTGATAGGTGGTTTTTTCCGTCGGTTTAGGCATTGCAAACACAGTCTGCGCTAAGACCGGATTTTCCATTTGTGCTTGAACGAAGATCAGTTCTTGCGCCGGTGCGAAATCCACTTCTACTTTTTCTCCTTGAGATAACTTATTGACTAACTCGTTAGCTTTCTCATTCAGAGCTTGTTCTGCTTTTTGATATTTCACCGCTTGCTCTAACGCAGGTTTTGCTTCTTCAAACGTTTGTGCTGCTTGTGCTTGATATTGGCTAACACGCACAAACATGGTTTGCGGATTTTTCTCATCGCCGATTTCGATCGCTTCGGAATTTTGTCCGTTTTGGCGTAATTCGCCGCTAAATAAAACTTTTAACACTTTTTCATGATTGAGTGCTGCCGGTACATCATTGATTGTAAAAGGTTCGGTTTTCTGTACGGCTAATTTCGCCACTTCGGCGACAGAATCTAAAGAACCGTTATTTTCAAATGCGCGGTTTACCATTTCTCGTGTCATGGTCGAATATTCCGCTAAAGCTAATTCGTGACGAATCGTTTCACTGATTTTGTCTTTGACTTCGGCTAACGGAGTTGTGACAGAGACTTTACGGTCTAACATTTTGATAATATGGTAGTTTCCGTCCACTTGAACCGGGGCGCTGAATTGCCCTTTTTGTAATGCATTTGCCGCCGATTCAAATGCGGCAGGGAATGTACCGGATTTTGACCAACCTAGATCACCACCTTGTAAGGCAGACAGTTTGTCGCCGGATTTTTCTTTTGCAAGCGTTGCAAAATTTTCGCCGTTTTTAAGCGCTTGTTCAATCGCTTGCGCTTCGGCTTCAGTAGCCACTTGAATATGCGCAAGATGAATTTCTTCCGGTGTTACATATTGCGATTTGTTGGTTTGGTAATAAGTTTCCAATTGTTCATTGGTTACTTGTACGTTTTTAGAGACATCTTTCGGTGAAATCGTGACGTATTCCACGGTCAATTTTTCCGGGTTAATAAAGTCATTCGGGTGAGCTTTATAGAAAGCCTCTAATTCTTCATTACTAACACTTTGTTTATCCGCTTCAGCAGCGATGGGGAAATTAGCAAGGCGGACTTGGCGCTTTTGCAGTAGTAGTTTTGCAAGATGTTCTTGTTGTGCCGGAACAACAAAATCGCTGTTTAAAATAGCTTCTTGCACCTGTGCCAATAACATGCCTTCATGCACAATTGCCGCATAAGCGTCAGCGCTTAGATTATTACTTCTAAGTACTTGTTGATACAGATTGTTATCAAATTTACCGTTTTGTTGAAACGCAGGTGAATTGACAATTTCAGATTTGATTTGCTCAACACTAATACCGAGTTTTAGGGTTTTTGTATATTGGCGAAGAAGTTCTTCGTTAATTAATTGATTTAATACCGAACGATTAAACTCCTGAGCGTATTCGGGGGTATCCATCAGATCCCAAAAACGTTCGCCCATCTGTTCGTTTAGTAAGTTTTGTTGACGTGCTTTAGCGACATTAAAGGCTTGTAGTGAAATCTCTTCTCCGTTGACTTTAGCGGCATAATTTCCCGCCATCATAATGCCACCGCCGATTCCGCCGAGTACAAAAGAGATGGCAATTAATGCAAAAATGATTTTGAAAGCTAAACTGTTGGTTTTGTTATGCATTTTTTCAATCATTGTTTTATTCCTAGATTTTGACAAAAATTGTGGCGATTATACTAGAAAGAGGGTAATTCTCAATGTTGAATTTGTAACTCGTTATATGCCGTAAGCATACTATTGTGCGTGCTATTTGCAAAAAAAGCGAAAAAACGGATCGCTTGTTATCAGCAGGTCAGCTCTGCTAATCGGTAAAAATTAACAGTAATAGTTTTGCTTTTATGTGCAAAATTTGGTTTAATTCGCACCTCATTTCTATGAGCATCTCGCTTAATTTAGGTTTTCATTAAGGATACCATATGGGTATTTATGCATATATCTGCTTTCTTTCGGCACTATCGATTTTGCTAGGCTTTGTGACCAGTAAAATCAGCGATAAAGTTCAATCAACCATCGCAATTACCGCCGCAGCAATGGTCGGCTCCCTTGTCTTGTTATTATTCGGCTCTTTTGGTTGGTTTAGTTTGGATGAAATCGCCAAGGAAGTGATGGAACAGGTCGATTTTAAAAGTTTTCTTCTCAACGGGATTTTAGGTTTCTTACTGTTTGCCGGCTCTTTAGGCATTAAACTGCCGGTATTAAAGGATCAAAAATGGGAAATTGCCATTTTTGCGCTTTTTTCCACGGTCGCTTCAACCTTCCTTATCGGCGGGATGATTTACGGAATCTGTCATTTGATCGGATTGCCGATTGATTTCATTTATTGCGTACTGTTCGGTGCTTTAATTTCTCCGGACGACCCAATTGCCGTACTCGCTATTATTAAAAACCTGAAAGCGCCGAAACGTTTATCTATGCAAGTAGAAGGCGAATCCCTTTTTAATGATGGTGTTGGTTTGGTTATCTTCGTCACTATTTTTGCCGTTGCTTTCGGTGGTCAGGAAGCGAGTTTTACAGGCATTATGGGATTATTCTTACATGAAGCGATTGGCGGGATTTTATTTGGTTTCGTGCTGGGTTTTATTGCCCATATTCTGATTTCATCGACGGATGACGGAAGTATGGAAATTTTGCTGACCCTTACCATTCCGACCGCTGGCTTTATGATTGCACTGAACGTATTGCACGTATCAGGGGCGTTAGCCATGGTTGTTGCCGGAATTATGATTGGTAACTGGACGCGTCGTTCAGGCTTTTCCGAGCAAAGTCAGCGTTATTTAGACCACTTTTGGGAAATGATCGACCATTTCTTAAACTTCTTATTATTCTTCCTCATCGGCTTTGCTCTCTTACTTGTCGATTTTAATATCTACGGTATCATTTTGATGATTGTGGCAATCCCGGTATGCTTACTTTCACGTTACATTAGTATTTTGATTCCGTTTAAAGTATTACAGCGTTTCCGTACTTACAACCCATATACCATGAAAGTGATGACATGGGGGGCATTACGAGGCGGATTGGCGCTGGCAATGGCGCTGGCTATTCCGCCTAAAACGGCTTACGTCAATGGAATAGATGTGAAAGATTTAATTCTAGTGATGACTTATTCGGTAGTGATGTTCTCAATTTTGGTGCAAGGCACGACGATTGAGCCGTTGATTCGCAAATCAAAACAGGTTGATCCGAACAAAGAAGAATACTTAAAACCGACAAATAGTCAGACAAGTCATACGACTGAGCGATAATATTTATATAAAGGCATTGACTTCTTAGGCTTTGCCTTTAATATATGCAGCTTCCTGTCATAGCTGAATTAGAGATCGGCTATTGATGAATATCAACTTAACTACTTTTTAGGAGTAAAAAATGTCTCTAAGCGTAGAAGCAAAAGCAAAAATCGTTGCTGAATTTGGTCGTGATGCAAAAGATACCGGTTCTTCAGAAGTTCAAATCGCTCTTTTAACGGCACAAATCAACCACTTACAAGCACACTTTGCAGAGCACAAAAAAGATCACCACGGTCGTCGCGGTTTATTACGTATGGTTTCACGTCGTCGTAAATTATTAGACTACTTAAAACGTACCGATCTTGCTAAATACTCAGAAACTATCGCACGTTTAGGTTTACGTCGCTAATTTCCGAATATGAGAAAACCGAGCTGAGGCTCGGTTTTTTTATCTCTATTGTACTGACTTTTATTCAGCGGATTTCTTCTTCAAAATGGCATACAGCTCATCTTTTAAATGTAATTTCTCTTTTTTAAGCACTTCTACTTCCGTATGCGTTGCAAGCTCAATATTGGATTCCATATTTTTAATGCGTTGATCCAGTTCATTATGTTTATCAAAAAGGCGGGCAAAATGTGCATCCTCTGTTTTTAATTGTGTAATAAGGTCACGAAATTCTGGGAACATAACTAACTCCTTTGATGGATGAAACAATTGTCAAAATAGTAGCATTTTTCACTTCTTACGGGGCAATTAACTTTAAAAAGTTTGAAGTCGATCACAAAAATTTCTGTGACTTTTATTATGCGTATTTTGCAAATTTAGCGTTATAATGGACACCCGTTTTTCTTGGAAATCAAAGTGACCATGCGTTATTCAATTCTATTGTCTGCCGTTTTTATGTTTTTCTCAAACGTGGTATCCGCAGAATGGCATAAAATTAATGATGCCGATTATATTTGGGGCCCATTTAAGATTTATAACCTTTCTCTTTTTTCGGAAACAGGCGAATATACGCCGGATACACGCCCTTTAATGTTAACGTTAAAGTATGAAAAGCCTGTAGACGGTCGTGATTTTGCTATCTCTTTAGCCCGTTCCTGGTCAAATTTGGGGATTACGCTACCTGAACAAGAAGCGGTGGTTGATCGCTTGAGAAAAACGATTCCTGATATTAAAAAAGATGACTCTCTCAGTTATATTGCCTTGGCAGACAAAGGATATTTTGTACTGAATGATGTGATTATTCCTGAAGAATTTAATCAAGATTTTAATGATGCGGTATTAGCGATTTGGTTAGATCCTCGAGTCGAAATCGGACGTAAATTATTGAATAAACCGATAGAATCACCGGTTGCCAATACACAGACACCGACAGAACCCATTGCGACCACAACAGAGACTGTGACACAAGCTCCTGCCGCTCCTCCTACAGAGGGAGTTGAGCCTCCTTTATCTCCAATAGCAGAGCCTGCTCCGACACCAGCTGAAACCGATAAGCCGCTTACTCAGGAGCAAAGCGAAGCTCCTGCGCCTAAAACGGAAGTTGTGAAAGAGGAAGAAAAAGCAGCACCTGTCGCACCGGTAGAACAAAAAGAAAGCGGCTCTCAAGAGCAACCGGAAGAGAGCAAAGAGGTTCTCCCGCCGGCTGATCCTATTTTACCTACGGAACGTCCTGCGACTTAAACAATGCGATATACCATTAAAGATATTGCGCAGCTGTGTCAGGTTGGAAAATCAACGGTTTCGCGGGTTTTAAATCAAGATCCGAATGTCAATGAAACCACTCGAGCTAAGGTTCAAGCGGTTATTGACGAGCTAGGCTTTCAGCCGAATCGTAGCGCAAGAGCAATGCGAGGGGCAACCGAGCCGGTTGTCGGCATTATTGTGACTCGACTGAATTCGACGGCAGAGTCGCAGACCCTAAGTGCAATGTTGCAAGAATTGCATAAGCACAATATCACACCGCTGATTGTTGAAAGCCAGTTTCAACCCGAGCAGGTTAAACGTCATTTTCAATTATTTAAACAGCGCCAAGTCGATGGCATTATTTTGTTTGCTTTTTCCCAACTCTCTCTCGAATTAATCGCCCAATGGCAAAAAAAATTGGTGGTGGTAGCCCGTCAATACCCGCATATAGCCTCGGTTTTTTATGATGATCACAATGCGGTACAAACGCTAATGAATCAGTTATATCAACAAGGGCATCGTCATATCGCCTATCTTGGCGTAAACGAACAGGATGAAACCACCGGGCATCAACGAAATCAGAGTTATCTTCAGTTTTGCAACAACCATCAATTAGCAGCGAACATGGCACAAGCGAATTTAGATGCAGAGAGCGGTTATCAACATATGCCGACGCTTTTTTTAAAGCCTGTCGATGCGATTTTATGCGCCAGTAGTAGTTTAGCCATCGGCGCGTTTAAATATTTGCAAGAAATCGGGCAAATGCGACCGCTTGCATGTATCGGACAAAACAGCTTATTGCAGTATGTTGTGCCGAATTTGGTTAGCCTTGATTTTGGTTATCCGCAAGCAGGCAAATGGGCGGTAGAATTATTGGTGAAACAGTTGGCGGGTGAGAAAACGCCGGAACAACGCTGTGTGCCTTTTCAGCTTATACATTCTTAGTTTGCAGCCAATTGCTTAATATCCGTTCGCCAAATTCGGTCATAAAAGATTCGGGGTGAAACTGTACGCCATAAATCGGAAGTCGGTTGTGTTGTACAGCCATTAATACCCCTTGATCGCAACAAGCGGTCGCAACAAGCGGTGTATTTTGCAAAGAATTTTGCAAAACCGCCCAAGAGTGATAAAGCCCGACCTGAAATGTTTCAGGCAAATCGGTAAAAAGCCGGTTTGGTTGCTGTTGGGTGATATAGCGTTGTTGACCGTGTCTGACTTGCGCCAAATTGTATAACCGTCCGCCGAAAAATTCACACAACGTTTGATGACCAAGACAAACCCCAAAAATAGATTTGTGTTGATGATAGCGGGATAACATCTCAAATAATTGAGGATAAGCCGCCGGCACGTCCGGGCCGGGAGAAATAAGAATATGGCTAAAGTGATCTACATGGTCAAGATTGAGATCTTCAACACTCACCACCTGCATATGCGCCCCGATTTTGCGCAATAAATCGACTAAGTTGAAGGTAAAAGAGTCGTGATTATCAATGATCAATAACATACTAACCCTACTTTTAGAACAAGCTATAAAGCCCTTCGTAAATCAATTTTCCACCGAATAGGATAAAAATAACGCCGGCAAAATTATCAAGATAGCGGCTGTTTTTCGCATAAAAAGCACGAATTTTATGATGAGAGAGCGAAACGGCAATCAGAGAAAAATACACTAACGCACTGCCGACTAAAATCAATAACACAAATAAAATATCGCTTAACTGCCCTAAATTAGAGACATAACCTGCAAGAACACTACTGAAAAAGACCACGATTTTGGGGTTGGACAAGTTAATCATTAATCCGCCGAGGATCTCTTTCCATGCGCTTTGATAATGTTTAATCGGGCGGGTATCTAATTGCACATTTTGGGTGATTTGGATCATTTTTATACCGCTATAGGCTAAATAGCCCCCGCCTAAAACCATCAAGATCTCTTGAAACGACGGCATAAGGCGGTTTAACGCAGCCAAACCAAACAGCACCATCAGGCTCCAAAAGCCTACACCAAGGCAGATACCGATTGTTGCCAGCAGGGCATTTCGACGGCTGTCCCCCATTGCTTTACGTGCGATATAGAAGAAATCGGGGCCGGGGCTAATCAGCCCGACCAGTTGTACGAAAAAAATTGTCCACATATTAGAAACACCAGTAAATCAGATAAAGAGTCAAAACCGAGTAGATTGCCGCTAAAATATCGTCAAACATAATCCCAAAGCCGCCTTGAAGACGTTCGTCAAAATAACGAATCGGATAAGGTTTAACAATGTCAAAAAAGCGAAAAATGATGAATGTCAGCGTATAATAAAGCCAGTGGTATTCAGGTAAAAAACTAAAAATAAAGAAAATAGCGACGATTTCATCCCACACAATTCTTCCGTCATCGTGAACACCTAGGTCTCGACTGGCTTTTTCACAGATAACGCAACCTGCAATAAAACCGATTACGGTAAGCGCAATAAAAAAGGGCTGACAAGCGGTCAAATTCCAACAAAAAATTGCAACGAAAAGCCCCGCGAGCGAGCCCCAAGTTCCCGGTGCCGGTTGAATTAAGCCTGAGCCAAAGCCAAAAGCTAGAAAATGAATCGGATTTTTTAACTGAATACTCATAGTTGTTTGAAATGGTCAAAACCGGTTTGTGAAGGAAGCGGATAAGTTTTGCCGTGTTTGACTAAACTAAGCCCTTGTTTGGTGTCTGTAATCCGCCCGATACAGCGGCAGACTTCGCCAATCTCTGCAACGGCACGCTCCATTGCGGTTTGTTGCTGTGGGGAAACGGTAAAACAGAGCTCATAATTTTCCCCTCCTGTTAATGCCAAACGTTCGGCTTCCGCTAAGGAATGGGTGGCTAACAGGGCTTGAGAGAGCGGCAGCTGTTCGACATTCACGGTTGCGCCGCAATGACTGCTTTTAAGGATATGACTGAGATCCGCCAATAAACCATCGGAAATATCAATCGCACATTTGGCATAAGAGCGCAATAGCTTGCCGAGTGCTACACGGGGTGTCGGTCGTAAATGGCGCTGTAGCAGAAATTGTTCGGCATGGTTTGTCGGCGTTTGTTGGTTCAGTAGATAAGCCAAACCCGCCGCACTATCGCCTAAAGTGCCGGAGACATAAATCAGATCGCCTATTTGTGCTTGGTAGCGGAACAGCCCTTGTGCTACAGGTAAAATACCTTGTGCCGTGATGGTCAGTGAAAGGTCACCTTTGGTGGTATCTCCGCCGATTAATGCGACTTGGTACTGATTCAGCGTGTCAAACAGGCTACGACTAAACGCAGCGAGCCACGCTTCATCGATTTCAGGTAGCGTGAGCGCTAGAGAAATCCATTTGGGCGTTGCCCCCATTGCGGCGAGATCGCTTAAATTGACCGCAATCGTTTTGTAAGCTAAATCCGCCGGAGAAATGGTGGGGAGAAAGTGATTGCCGACCACAAGAGTATCTGTGGTAATGGCTAAACGTTGATTCGCCTCTAATTTGACCACCGCACAATCATCCCCCACAGACAGCTCAATGTCCGAGCGTTCGATTCGACGGTGTTCGGAAAAATAGCGTTGAATCAGATCAAACTCCCCCATCATAGCGCCTTATTTACGTCCTAACGCAGGGGCAAGTTTGTCTAATACGCCGTTGACATATTTATGGCTATCATCGGATCCGAATACTTTTGCGACCTCAATAGCTTCGTTAATTGCCACTTTATAAGGTACATCGAGTTCGTATTTCAGCTCGTAAGTAGAAAGGCGCAAAATAGTGCGTTCAATCGGATCAAGTTCTGCTTCATCACGATCTAAGAAAGGTCTTAACGCCTCATCAATGGATTCAACCTGTTCAACGGTGCCGCGCAATAATTTGCGGAAATAAGGCATATCCACGCCCGTCATTTCTTGATCGGTCACAAAAGCCAATTCGACCTGTTCAATGCTATTTTGCGAAATATACCAAGAGTAGAGCGCTTGTACGGCACATTCTCTTGCTCGGCGACGCGGGGAAACTTTCATAAAACCTCAATTATCTAACAATAAAAAACGGTCGCAAATTCTAGCATACAACCCTTATTTTTGCTGAACTTTCTTTGTCGGCGACGAAATAATATAAGGTGTTACAAAAATCACCAGTTCCCGTTTGGATATTTTGTCCCGTTGCTGGCTAAAAAGATGCTGAATCACAGGAATGCTACCGAGTATGGGAACTTTATCTTCGCCTTTGGCAATTAAATGTTGGAAAATACCGCCTAAGACAATGGTTTCGCCGTGCTTGGCAAAGACTTGCGTATTGATTTCCTGTTTATCAATCGTAATCAATGCCGTGTTACCGGCTTGGTTATTCGGCGAGTTTTGGCTTACGATCAAATCCAACAAAATCTGATTATCCTTTGAAATATGCGGCGTAACTTCCAAGCCCAGCACCGCTTCTCTAAATTCAATATCCGTCATCTCATCTTTTTTGCTGTATACCGCATAAGGAATTTCCGTTCCCTGTTTAATACTGGCACTTTTCTTATTGGTTGTGAGTAAGCGGGGACTTGCGATAATTTCGACATTATTTTCCCGCTCTAATGCGGTAAGCTCTAAATCAAGTACACGGCTATTAATGGTCGCAATTTGTAACGCAATGGAAGCCCCTGAATTTACCGGGAAATTAACGTTTAAATTATTGGTATTCACGCCGTTTCCTTCTAAGCTGCCGGCAAATTTATGGTGATTTTCCGTAGGCGAGAAGACGCCCCAACGTACCCCGAGTTCTTTCAAATTCTCACTACTGATGGTAACAATCCGCGCTTCAATGGCGATTTGTTCTGTCGGTTGATCAAGCTGTTGAATAATCTCTCGAATATGCTTTAAAGAGGTCGGGCTGTCTTTAATAATCAAACTGTTACTGCGCTCATCAAAGTGAATATAACCGTTTTCGGATAAAAAACTGCCTTGCCCTTTGGTGATAGAATCAATAACCTCCGAAGCTTTGGCATAATTCAGCCGAATGGTTTGTGTTACTAATTTGGGGGATAAATTAAGTGCAGTTTGTGTTTCTGATATTTTAGGTGCTTGGATGTAATAGATATTCTGCTCTTTTTTCAGTGATAAGTGATTTATTTTAACGATACTTTCTAAAATCGTCTCAAAATTACTATTTTCAACTCGAAGCGCAGGAATAATATTTGGCTTGTCGGCTAAAATTACATTTTTCCCGGTTTCATCGGCTAAATAATGAATTACCTCAGTACTAGGTGCATTACGTAATACTAACGAAATGGAATTTGCCATAATCGGTAAAGCAATAAAAGGAATGAACAAAAACAGATAGCGCATAAATTTTCCTTAGAGTTTTATTTTTATGGGTTTCGGTGCTTGGCAGTTTTGGCTTAATTTCCAATTCAAATAATTCACCGATTGTAAGTCAATATCGCTGATTTGAATAAATTCAGGTTGGAGTAAATCATGCTGTTTAAAGAAAAAGGTCTTGCCTTTTTCATCTAAAAACAGGGCGGTGAATTGGTCATCAATACGAATTAATCCGTTTAAGGTCAGTTGTTCAAAAGGTGTTGTGATATAAACGGCATTGAGCTCGGAATGAAACGGACAAGCGGTCAAATCCGGCGGATTTTTTGCAAATTTTTGTGGAAAATCGACCGCTTGTGTTTGAGGTTCATCGGCATGAAACGGGTCTGCCCAACCGTGGGGGCAAACCAACAACAGAATCAAAAAGTATTTATACATATGCGCTGTTCCTTAAGGTGAAATCATTAACGTGGTATTTAATTGAATCAGGCGATGGTGCTGTTTGGATAAAATAATCTCTTGGAATTTAAAGGATTCAAGCTGATTTAATAGGCTTAATCCTTGTAATATTCGGTGGGTATTTTGCTGTAAATGTAAGAATAAACTTTTTTCCTCACCCCAATACCATTGCATTTCTTCAATGATAAGTTGTTGCTTGTCAATAATTTCTGTTATTTGTTGATTGAGGTTAAGCATATTTTTATCCTGTTTAAGCGCATTATTTTGAAATTGAGTCAAACTTTGTAATAAGTGATGTTGTTGAGTCAGCTGCATTTCCGTTTGCGTTATTTTTTGTTGTTCATCTTCTTTTTGAATAGAAGTTGTAATATAAAAATAGAACGGATAGCTGATGAATAAGATAAAAAGTAATGGCAATATCCAATATCGTTTTTTATTGAGATAGGCTAAATATTGATACCGTTTTAGTGTGGGTTGGTAATATAAAGATAAAATCCAAGACATATTAATCCCCTAATGTTATTAAGATACTAAATTCAATTTGTTGAGTATCTCGTGTTTGAAATTGTTCTATTTGATACCTATAACCGGCACTTTTTAAGGCGTTCTCCAATGTTTCAAAAGTGGAGAACGTTGCCGATTTACCGGTTAATTTCAATTTGGTGCCGTTTTCGCTAAACAGACGGGCTGTTTCCAAACCGCCTTGAATCGGTAAGTTTTGCAATAGCGTAATAAATTGCGTGACAGCCGCAGGAGATAATGACACCTGATGTAAAACGGTTTGAGTTTTATGTTTTTCGATACTTTCTTGTATTTGCAACAGTTGCCGTTCCAATTGCATTCGTTGGTGATGCAGCTGTTGCACATGATCTTGTTGTTGCTGCGCTTGGTTAAAAATAAACCAAGCGCAGAGACAACCCAAAATCAGGGTTGCGCCCAAGGCAATAAGAGATTGGGCGCTGTGTCGTTTCCATTTAACGAGTCGATAGTCGGAAAGATTTATTTCAAGCCGTTCCATAATGCCGCCCCGAGTGCGCTGACATAAACCTCTGCGTCGTATATTTCATCGGAATAATCAAGTCCGAACACGCTAAACTGATTGGTATTAGGGATAGGCTGAGGTTGTATGAGCAACTCGTCTTGCTTAAATTGCACCCAGTTTTCTCCCATTTCATAACTGTTTTCTTCCAACTTTCCGGCGGGTCTATTATCAAGATAGTGAATTCCACGCAACATACAGTGTAATTCGCAGTCTAATACGGTCGGCGTATCGCCGATTTGTTGTTCGGAATAGTCTTTACGTAGCGCATAAACCGAGACGCGTAACGCTTGAGGGGTATCTAGCAGTTCACTGCTATAGTCGAAAAATACCTCTTCAATAGGTAACGGCAGTTCTTGTTTTAAATAGCGTATTACCTGCTGATGGGTCTGTTCTTCGCTGTAGTATGCGGGGAAAAAGAGATATTTTCGCCAAATATAACGATGCGGTACGGCACGAACGGCAATAAAATTTTTCGTGATTTTTTGAGCATGTTTGAGCAGTTCTTCATAGCGGCAAGGTTTTTCTTGCCAATAGGTGTGAACATCACCCTCTTTTTCATAAATCAGGCAAAAGTATTGATCGTTTTCGCCAATTCCCATGATAAGTGGAGGTTTTTTATTAAATAAACGCATTGTCGGCTCCTATTTGTGGTGGTTTAACACTATTTTGAATATTTTTCGCTTATAATTAGCGAGTTTCGGTTGGCGTTATATTGGCGCCAAATTTTGATTTCGTCATTCAGCAAAAGAGAATTTTTCGATGAAGATCGTAAAAATTATATTAAGCACTTTACTTACGCTCATTATTGTGGGTGCAGTAGGTGCCGGGCTTCTTTATGTCCATTTAAAATCCGATTTACCCGATGTCGCAACGCTTAAAACCGTTGAGCTGCAACAGCCTATGCAGATTTATACGGCGGACGGTAAGTTAATCGGTGAGGTAGGAGAACAGCGTCGTATCCCCGTCAAACTGGAAGATATTCCGCAGGTGTTAATTGATGCGGTTTTGGCGACGGAAGATACCCGTTTTTATGAACATAAGGGAATTGACCCCAAAGGGATTATCCGTGCGGTGTGGCGCTCCAGCCAAGGCGATATGCAAGGTGCGAGTACCATCACTCAGCAACTTGCACGTAATTTCTTTTTGTCGCCTGAACGTAAAATAGAGCGTAAGTTAAAAGAGGCGATTCTGGCGGTGGAGATTGAGCAAAATCTGAGTAAAGATGAGATTTTGGAGCTCTATCTGAACAAAATTTACCTCGGCTACCGTTCTTACGGTGTTGCTGCAGCGGCAAAAACCTATTTTGGTAAAACATTAGCGGAATTGACTCTCTCTGAGGTTGCCATTATTGCAGGGCTACCAAAAGCACCCTCAACCATGAACCCGCTTCATTCGATCAAACGTGCGGAAAACCGACGTAACGTGGTGTTAGGGCGGATGTTAGAGGTAGGCAAAATTAGCCAAGCGCAGTATGAACAGGCCAAAGCAGAGCCGATCAAAGCCAAATATTACGGATCTTCGTTAGAATTTCGTGCCGATTATGTGACTGAAATGGTGCGTCAAGAAATGGTAAAACGCTATGGTGAAGAAGTCGCTTACACCAAAGGGTTCCAAGTTTATGCTACGGTGTTATCGGCTGATCAGCGAGAAGCACAAAATGCGCTGAGAAATAACTTGATTGATTACGATCGCCGTCATGGTTGGCGAGGTGCCGAAGTCTTATGGAAACCGTCGGAAAAAGCGTGGGATGAAGAACAAATTATCGACCATCTTACCAAACTGCCGCATTCCGAGCCGTTTATCGGTGCTGCGGTGATGAAAATTACCAAAGACAGAGCGGAAATTTTGTTGCCGAACGGTGATAAAACAGAGTTAAAACTCTCTGCAATGAAATGGGCGCGCAAATTTATCAACGAATCTTCTCAAGGAAAAACACCAAATTCGGTGAAGGAAGTGATAGATATCGGGCAGCAAATTTGGGTGCGCCAAAATACAAAAGGCGAATGGGAGTTAGGGCAGATTCCGGAGGTAAACTCCGCATTAATTTCACTGAATAGCGATAACGGCGCTATTGAAGCGGTTGTAGGCGGGTTTAGTTTTGAGCAGAGCCGCTTTAATCGTGCCACGCAATCAATGGTTCAAGTCGGCTCATCAATTAAGCCTTTTATTTATGCCGCCGCATTAAATAAAGGTTTAACGTTAGCCACAACGCTCAGCGATACGCCGATTACGATTCAAAAACCGGGGCAAAAGGCTTGGAGTCCGAAAAACTCGCCGAATACTTATGAGGGCTCTCTGCGTTTACGAGTCGGTTTAGGGAAATCTAAAAACGTAATGATGGTCAGAGCCGTGCAGATGATTGGGGTTGAGTATGCCGCCGATTATTTGCAGCGCTTCGGTTTTAACCGTAATCAATACCAAGCCACCGAAGCGTTAGCTTTAGGTGCCGCTTCTTTCACCCCCCTTGAAATGGCGCGGGGTTATGCGGTATTTGATAACGGCGGTTATTTAATCGAACCTTTTATTATCGATAGGATTTTAGATAGCCAAGGCAATGAGCTATTTAAAGCCAACCCTGTACAGGCGTGTATGGATTGTTATGACAGACCTGTGATTTATCCTGAACCGCAACAATCCGATTTTGCTACAAAAGCCGAACCGGAGCCTGAAACAACAGTGCCTGTAGAGGGTGGTGATGACAGTGTGCCTGAATTGGAGATTAACATCGCTAAAAAAGATGATGCGCCAAGTTTAATGGCGGCTTCAACCCATACTTCATCGGAAGTTCGTTATGCGCCTAAAGTGATTAATAGTGAAATCGCCTTTTTAATGCGCAGCGGATTAAATACGGCAATTACCGGGGAATCCGGTCAAGGTTGGCGCGGTACCAGTTGGCGTGTGGCGAATGACATTAAACGCAAAGATATCGGCGGAAAAACAGGTACGACCAATAATGCCAAAGTTACTTGGTATGCGGGGTTCGGTGCGAATATCGTCACCGCCGTTTATGTCGGTTTTGATGATAATAAACGAGAATTAGGAAAAGGCGAGGCGGGGGCGCAAACCGCTTTACCTGCGTGGATTCAATATATGAAAGTGGCGCTCTCGGATAAGCCTGAGCGACAAGAAAATCGTCCGCCGAATATTGTTGAGGTCAAAATCGACGCTTCAAGCGGGTTATTGGGCGACTCGTTAACGGAATTTTTCATCAAAGGCACAGAGCCGACCAAACGTTATATTATTGAACGGGGTTATTATGTGCCGCCTGAAATTCGTCAGGCATTCCCGTCGAACCCGCAGAGCGGAGAATTATTCTAACGAATCATACGGTTTAGGTTGAAAAGAGGTGTCATTTATTGCGATAATATTGCCAATTTTCATCTTTAGGCGATTTGTGTGTAATTCATTTAAGTGTTTAATTTTATATAACCACTTTTGCAAAATTTTATTCAAAACAGACCGCTTGTATTTTACAAGCGGTCTGTTTTTTCAAAAGATTTACCGCAAATTAAAACATTACATTTACGATAAAAAGAAAACAAAATGGCAGAAAAACGTAATATTTTCTTAATTGGTCCAATGGGTGCGGGTAAAAGCACTATCGGGCGTCAGCTTGCTCAAATGTTAAATATGGACTTTCTTGATTCCGATGCCGTGATTGAAGAGCGTGCGGGAGCAGATATTGATTGGATTTTTGATATTGAAGGGGAAGCCGGTTTTCGCAAACGCGAATCCCGTATTCTCAATGAGCTGACACAAGCGCAAGGGCTTGTTCTCTCTACGGGGGGCGGTTCTATTTTGGCAAAGGATAACCGTAATGTCCTTTCCGCCCGTGGTATCGTTGTTTATTTAGAAACAACAGTGGATAAACAGTTTGAACGTACGCAGCGTGATAAAAAACGTCCGTTATTACAAACGGAAGATCCGTATAAAACCTTGGAAGAACTCGCTAAAATCCGTAATCCGCTGTATGAAGAAATTGCGGATATTACCATTCAAACGGATGAGCAGAGTGCGAAGGTTGTCGCAACACAAATTATTGATTTAATCGATAATCTACAATAAGGAGCAAAACATGTTGCAAGTCAATGTAGAGTTAAAAGAACGTCGTTACCCGATTTCTATTGGAGCAGGGTTATTGACCGATCCGACAAGTTATCAGCCGTTAAAGGCGGGTGATAAGGTAATGATTGTGTCAAATCCTACCGTAGCGGCACATTATCTTGCAACTGTTGAAAATACGCTGAAAAGCATCGGTTGTAGTGTTGATTCGGTATTGATTCCGGATGGAGAACAGCACAAAACGCTGGGTTCGTTAGAGCTGATTTTTACGGCGTTATTAGAGAAAAACCATAACCGAGATTCTACATTGATAGCTCTCGGCGGCGGTGTTATCGGCGATGTAGCAGGCTATGCGGCAGCTTCTTATCAACGCGGTATTCGTTTTATTCAAATTCCAACCACACTACTGGCACAAGTCGATTCTTCTGTCGGTGGGAAAACGGCGGTGAACCACCCGCTTGGGAAAAATATGATTGGCGCTTTTTATCAGCCGATTTCCGTCATTATTGATACCAATACGCTGCATACTTTGAATCATCGAGAAGTCAGTGCCGGTTTGGCAGAAGTCATTAAATACGGGGCAATTTTTGATTTGGCTTTTTTTGAGTGGCTGGAACAACATATCGATGATTTGGTTTCCCTACAACAAACTGCGCTTGAATACTGTATTCAACGCTGCTGCCGGTTAAAAGCGGATGTTGTGGCTCGTGATGAAACCGAAAAAGGCGACCGCGCACTGTTGAATTTAGGGCATACCTTCGGACATGCAATTGAAGCGCACCTCGGCTATGGCAATTGGCTGCACGGCGAAGCGGTTGCCGTGGGCATGTTAGAGGCGGCGGAACTATCCCATATTTTAGGCGATCTGACTGCACAAGATGTCGCTCGTTTAGAAAAACTGATTGCTCGTGCAAATCTTCCAACCATCTCACCGGACGGTATGGCACCTGCCGAATATCTTCCGTATATGTGGCGGGATAAAAAAGTTTTGGGCGGTCAACTACGTTTAATTTTACTTAAATCTCTCGGTGTGGCTTATGTCAGCGCTAAAGCCACGGAACAGCAAGTGCTGGCGGCTATTACTCGCTTTACTCAAGTTTAATTTCAATGGATACGAAACAACGAGCCTTTTTAAAATGGGCGGGCGGTAAATATCGCCTTGCCGATGAAATTTCCCGCCATCTTCCTAAAAAGGCTTGTTTAGTAGAACCTTTTGTCGGTGCCGGTTCGGTATTTTTAAATACCGAATTTGATCGCTATTTGTTGGCCGATATTAACCCTGACTTAATCCATCTTTTTAATATTATTAAACAAGATGTCGAGCGTTATATTCAACATAGCCAAACGTTATTTGCCGATAACAAAGCTAATTCAGCCGATTTTTATTATGCTCGCCGCCAAGAATTTAATCAGTCTAAAGATATTTTTCATCGCTCCGTACTGTTTTTATATTTAAACCGCTTCGGTTATAACGGGCTTTGTCGTTATAATAAAAAACGTGAATATAATGTCCCTTTCGGCGATTACCGCACGCACTACTTTCCTGAAAAAGAGTTACGTTTTTTCGCCCAAAAAGCACAGCGGGCAACGTTCATTTGTGCGGATTTTCATCAAACGTTTCAATATTTAGCCGATAATCCGGATGATTATGCGGTATATTGTGACCCACCTTATGCCCCCCTTAATCAAGAAACCAATTTTACCCAATATGCGGGCGGCGGTTTTAGTCTTGAGCAGCAAATTGCCCTTGCGCGATATGCTAAAAACGCACAGCAAACCAACATTCCCGTACTGATTTCTAACCACGATACTGATTTTACCCGCCAAATTTATCACGGGGCGAAAATTAAACGCATGAAAGTGCAACGTTCAATAGGGCAAAAAGCAGACTCTCGTTTAAAAGTGGATGAGATTTTTGCGCTTTTCTCCTGATTATTTAGACACAAGAAACAAACAGAGCCGGAACAGGCCAATGGCAAACCATATTAAATGAGTTGAATATTGTAAGGTGGGTTTTAACCCACCAATAAAATCAATATACAAGCGGTGAATTCCGCAAAAAATTTTGCAAATTACAGTGCTTTTAACACATTCACCATTTCAATAGCACCTAACGCACATTCAGAGCCTTTGTTGCCTGCTTTTGTGCCTGCACGTTCGATCGCTTGCTCGATGTTTTCGGTGGTTAATACGCCAAAAATAACCGGAACTCCGGTTTGTAAACTCACTGCACCAATGCCTTTTGCTGCTTCGTTACACACATAGTCGTAATGTGTGGTTGAGCCACGGATTACTGTACCTAAGCAGATCACCGCATCATATTTACCGCTTTCCGCCATTTTTTTCGCTACTAACGGAATTTCAAACGCCCCCGGCACCCAAGCGGTATCAATATCGCTTTCGCTTGCACCGTGGCGAACGAGGGTGTCAATCGCACCGCTTAACAGTTTATCGTTGATAAAATCGTTAAATCTCGCACACACAATGCCGAATTTTAACCCTGTTGCCACTAAATTACCTGTAATAATTGCCATTTTTGCTTTTCCTTCTTGTTAAATAAATTGATATTCCCCCTCTTTAGCAAAGAGGGGGCTAGGGGGAGATTTTTTAAAAGTTAAACAGATGTCTCATTTTGACTTGTTTAACTTTAAGGTATTCCAAATCGTGTTTATTCGGCTCAACCATAATCGGCTCTCGTGCCACGATATTTAAGCCGACTTGCTGTAAGCCTTCGATTTTCGCTGGATTATTGGTCAGCAAGCGGATAGTTTTCACCCCTAAACTGCGAAATATCTGTGCGCCGATATGGTATTCACGCTCATCTTCACCAAAGCCAAGGGCTAAATTTGCCTCAACAGTATCCATTCCTTTATCTTGCAATTCATAAGCACGCAGTTTGTTGATTAAGCCAATGCCTCGCCCTTCTTGACGTAAATAGAGCAACACGCCTCTACCCTCTTGCTCAATTTGGCTCATTGCAGCGGCAAATTGCTGACCGCAATCGCAACGTTGTGAACCAAATGCATCGCCGGTTAAACATTCAGAATGAATACGGCACAGCACCTCTTCACCGTTACCAATATCCCCTTTCACTAAGGCAACGTGTTCTTTGCCTGTGATTTTCTCGATAAAACTATGTGCGGTAAACTCGCCATATTTGGTCGGCATTTTGACCACAGAAATCTGCTCAATTAAACAATCTTTTGCTCGGCGGTATTCTTGAAGCTGGGCGATTGTGATAAACGGCATATTGTGTTTTGTGGCAAAGGCTTGTAGTTCAGGCATTTTCATCATTGTGCCGTCATCCGCCATAATTTCACAACATAGCCCTGCGTGTTTAAGCCCTGCTAAACGAGCGAGATCTACTGTTGCTTCCGTATGTCCGTTACGCACCAACACGCCACCATCTTTCGCAAGCAGTGGGAACATATGCCCAGGGCGACGGAAATCACTTGGTTTAGCGTTGTCGTTCACCACTTTAAGTGCTGTAAGCGAACGCTCAAAAGCCGAAATGCCCGTGCCGGTATCAATGTGATCGATAGCAACGGTAAAGGCGGTTTCGTGGTTATCAGTGTTGTAAGAAACCATCTGCGGTAGGTCGAGCTTTTTGGCAATCGCCGTTGAAATCGGCATACAAATCAAGCCCTTACCATAAGTTGCCATAAAGTTGATATTTTCAGGGGTGGCAAATTCCGCCGCACAGATAAAATCCCCTTCGTTTTCTCTGTCTTCGTCATCGCTGACGATAATAATTTTGCCTTGGCGTAATGCGTCTAAGGCTTGTTCTACGCTTGAAAATTGAAACATTTGCTTTCCTTTTCTTTAAATCTGACCGCTTGTTATGGACGCCAAGCGTGGCAT
>JBGXMX010000034.1:0-8040 GCA_041809245.1 Glaesserella sp. | reverse complement strand
TGCGGGAATAGCTCAGTTGGTAGAGCACGACCTTGCCAAGGTCGGGGTCGCGAGTTCGAGCCTCGTTTCCCGCTCCATTTTTTCTTCCTACGGCGCGTTAGCAAAGCGGTTATGCACTGGATTGCAAATCCATGTAGCTCGGTTCGACTCCGGGACGCGCCTCCATCAATCATCAAATTTATCTTTAATCCTTACAAATAATTTTATTCCGTTTTCATTCGTACAAAGAAAAAACAAGAGCATAAATTATTCTCTACCACATCGGCTAAATCTGAGTAAAATAGGTCATTTCGTTTAAGTAATAAAATGGCTATGTCTAAAGATACTCTTTTTTCAGCACCAATTGAAAAATTGGGCGATTTCACTTTTGATGAATCCGTTGCGGAAGTGTTTCCCGATATGATTCAACGTTCTGTGCCGGGTTATTCCAACATTATTACCGCAATTGGCATGCTTGCCGCTCGTTTTGTCACTGAATACTCAAATGTCTATGATTTAGGCTGCTCCCGTGGGGCAGGGATTTTGTCGATTCGGCGTAATGTAGAAAAATCCGGAGTAAAAATTATTGGTGTGGATAATTCCGAACCGATGGCAGAACGCTGCCGTCGCCATTTGGAAGCCTATCATTCGGACATTCCGGTTGAAATTTTATGTGATGATATTCGTCACATTGAGATTAAAAATGCCTCAATGGTGGTACTGAATTTCACGTTGCAATTTTTGCCAAGAGAAGACAGACTTGCTCTTTTGCGTAAAATTTATCAGGGGTTAAATCCAAACGGTGTGTTGGTGTTATCGGAAAAATTTACTTTTGAAGATCATACGATAAATGAGCTTCTCATTGATTTGCACCATACGTTTAAACGTGCAAACGGCTATAGTGAGCTTGAAGTAAGCCAAAAACGTACCGCACTCGAAAATGTGATGTTAACGGACAGTATCGACACACACAAAGCTCGTTTAAAACAGGCGGGTTTTTCACAAGTAGAACTGTGGTTTCAGTGCTTTAATTTTGGCTCAATGGTCGCAATTAAATGATACAAGCGCTCGAATTTACGATAATTTTTGCAAATTTTTGTATAAATCTAACCGCTTGCAGTCTGCTTTTATGCTAGTATTTCGCCAACTTATTTTTGAAGACTTTTATTATGGCAACAAAATCAAAATATCAAGACAAACAACTTGACGCATTATTAAACGATTTAATCATTATTCTTGAAAAACATAAAGCTCCGGTGGATTTATCGCTGATGGCATTAGGCAATATGGTGACCAATATTTTGGTAACTAATGTTCAAAATCCTCAACAACGTGAAGTACTCGCAGAGGCGTTTGGTTCCGCCTTAAAGAATTCGTTAAAATCGGCAAAATAATATGTTAAATCTGCTTCGCCGCCTCGCACCTGAAAACTCTATTCAATATAGAGAAGAAACTTCCCAACGAATCAGTTGGGGACATTGGTTTGCGTTGTTTAATATCGTGGTGGCGTTGTTGATTTCTTCCCGCTATGCGTTTAATGCCGATTGGCCGAATACGCTGTTTGGTAAGCTTTACTTCTTTATCAGCTTATTCGGACATTTTAGTTTTGTCGTTTTTGCCCTTTATCTACTGTTACTGTTCCCGCTTAGTTTTATCATCAAAAACAATCGCACTTTTAGAGGCATTTCTGTTATTGTCGCCACTATCGGTATGACAATTTTGCTTGTCGATACCGAGGTATTTAAGCGCTTTTATTTGCACCTTTCGCCGTTAGTTTGGGATCTGCTGGTAAATCCTGATGAGGGGGAATTAAGTCGTCAGTGGCAATTGCTGTTTGTACCGATGCCGTTTATCGTATTGGTGGAAATGCTTTATTCTCGTTGGTGCTGGAATAAATTACGCAGTTTTAACCGCCAAAAATGGGCGAAATATGTGGCACTGTTTTGCTTGGGCTGCTTTACCGCTACGCATTTACTTTATGCATGGGCAGATATGACGTTATACCGCCCGATTACCGCACAAAAAGCCAATTATCCTCTGTCTTATCCGATGACAGCCCGTACATTTTTGGAAAAACACGGTTTGGTCGATCGTAGCCAATTAGAACAGCAAATAGAGGAGAGCGGGCGGCTGGATACCTTTTATTTACAATATCCGAAACGGTCTATTGAATTTAAGAATACCGTTAATAAAGTCAATATCGTGTTAGTCAACCTTTCAGGGTTACAACCGGAAGCAATAACGGCAGAAACCATGCCGCAACTGTATCAATTTAGTCAAGATACGTATCGTTTTACTCAACATTATTCTAGTGGCGATTCAATAAATAGCGGTATTGTCGGGCTATTCTACGGGTTAAGCGGGCGTTATTTTGATGCAATTTTAAGTGAGAAAAAACCGTCCGTATTTATTGAGCGCTTAAAAGCGCTTGACTACCAATTCGGGCTTTTTTCCCATAACGGTTTTAATGAACCGCTCTATCGCCGTGTGTTATTTGCAGGCTTTAAACTGCCGAAAAGCCGAAATAATGATGAAGCAATCGCCCAATGGAAACAGTGGCTTACCAAACAGCAACAACCATTTTTCAGCTATTTGGACTTAAGTATGCCGACAGGATTAGACCCAACCTCTGCCTTGACGCAATTTGATCAGCAATTTAGTGAGATTTGGGCGCAACTTGTGTTACAAGGTCAACTACATAAAACATTGGTGATTGTAACTGCGGATTTAGCTTACGCCACAATGATGGAAAACAGCTTTGATCACAAGCGTATTCAAGTGCCGTTAATGGTGTATTGGCAAGGTGACAGGCAAGTGTATAACAATATTTCCAGCCATTTAGATTTAGTGCCGACGGTAATGAGCCGGTTTTTAGGCGCTTCGTCGCCGGTGTCCGACTATTCTCAAGGCATAGATTTAACCACGGAAAACGATCGCAAATGGCTGTTAAGCAGCAACTATAAGTGGAATGTAGCAATTTTATCTGAAGGCGAGCAATATCACATTGACCGTAAAGGCGAATACCACTATTACAACGTCTTTGGGCAAAAGCAGGCAGAAACCCGCCCGCCATTAGCGCTATTTTTACAGTTGATTCAACAAAGCAACCAATTTATTGAGAATTAAAGCTCATCAAAATAGCGGCTTCCCCACGTTTTTTCCGCCAAATGTAATAAATTTGCAAAATCTTGATAAGAAGGCACCGCTTGATCGGCAATGTTATGTTGTTCGCTAATTAACTTTTGGCGTAATTCTTCATACCATTTCAGTAGACTCAGAGGAAGAGGAGACCTTGCTCGTCTTCCCAGCCAAAATAAACCTTGAAACGGAATACTTAACGCAAAGAGTGCGGTAATGGAAGCATTCGCTAAAACCGACTGTTCGGGATCGTGAAAAAAATATTGCCACACAATCGCAAAGCAGGCAAAGGCAGGCATAACGCGAGAGGCAAACTTTACCAAGCGGATCAAGTGGTAATCAGGCATAAATAAGCCTAATTTTTTCTGATTGGGAAAAGTATTCAGATAACGTTGTCCTGCTTGTAAAGTGCTATACATAATTTATCTCTTGATCAGTAAGTTAGGTGCTACATTCTACTCATCTGAACAAAATCTACAATAGCGAAGTGGTACAACAGTTGCTATACTTTATAACATTATTAGATCATTGATAAGGATTTTACCATGCCAATCAAATTCCCCAACTTATTACAAGAAAGCTGGAATTTTATGCGTAACCAAGGCAATTTTACCGTCACAGGAATTGCCTTACTGGTTTTACTTCAACTCGCCACATACTACGCTTTCCCAAGAGTAGAAGTGTCACAAGCGGAATTACAAACACAAGATGCGTTCGAATTATTAGCGGTTCAGTTAATACCAAGCATTATTTCTGCGTTAATTAGTGTTTTTATTAATGTTTTGCTGATTTTGAATATTAAATCTATAAATCAAGGCAATTATCGACACTTTGCTCAAAATTTGTCTGAAAGCCTAAAAGCTTTTTTACCCGTTGTGTTGTTAAGCTTTTTCATGGTGATCCCGCTTTCTATCGGTATCTCTTTTGGCGGAACCGTCGGACAAAACGGCAGTTTGGCAATTTTAATTTTACCGCTGATGGCAACAGGTATTTATGTTTTCCTGAAACTTTGCTTGGTCATTTATGCTTACCTGTTGGAAGAGCCCCGCAAAGGAGTGTTTGAAACGTTAAGATTCACATGGAGTTTAAGCCGTGGAAAAATGTCTTCGCTCTTTTTATTTTGTATATTGAGCTACCTTGTACCAAGCCTGCTCGGTAATTTTATCGGGCGAATCGGCGGTGATGTCGGCGTAATTCTTTCTCAACTGGTCAGCGCCTTAGTCAGCTTGTTTGTGATTGTTTTCGGCTTCCGTTTCTACCAGCTGTATCGCCAAATTTAAGGAATATAAATGAAACAACTACTTGAATTTATTCCGCTGATACTCTTTTTTGTCGTGTATAAAACCTATGGTGTACAAGAAGCGGCATTAGTACTGGTGCTGGCAACGGTCATACAACTGATTACCCTAAAAGTGCTGTATAAGAACATTGAAAAAAATCAATGGATTATGGGCGTTGCCGTTGTCTTTTTCGGCTTATTGACCGCCTATTTTAATGATTTAGCCTTCTTAAAATGGAAGGTCACTTTAGTTAATGCACTTTTTGCCGCCATCTTACTTGTCAGCCAATACGGGTTTAAAAAACCACTAATCCAAATGTTGCTGGGAAAAGAATTAACATTACCTCAGCCGGTGTGGGAAAAATTAAATCTTGGTTGGGCGCTGTTTTTTATTTTCTGTATGGTCGTCAATATCATTATCAGCGAATTTTTTTCTGACGATGCGTGGGCAAATTTCAAAGTCTTCGGTTTAACCGGACTCAGCCTTGCTGCGGTTATCGGCACAGGCTTTTATCTCTACCCGCATTTAAAACAGTTAGAACAAGAGGAAAACAATGGAAAATAAGCAATCAACACGCCTGCCGGACGGCGCATTAATTTTACGAACTCTCGCAATGCCATCGGATACCAATGCCAACGGTGATATTTTCGGCGGCTGGATTATGTCGCAAATGGATATGGGCGGCGCAATTCTTGCCAAAGAGTTAGCACAAGGCAGAGTGGTTACCGTTTCGGTAGACAGCATGAGCTTTTTACGCCCTGTCGCCGTAGGTGATGTGGTATGTTGCTATGGTAAATGTGTCAAAGTCGGTCGTACCTCAATGCAAGTCAAAGTTGAAGTTTGGATCAAAAAAGTCGCAGACGGCAGCCGTGATCGTTATTGTGTTACAGAAGCCTTATTTACCTTTGTAGCAATTGATAAAAACGGCAGACCGCGCGAAATTCCTCGAGAAAATAACCCCGAACTCAGCGAAACATTAGCTGCATTGGCTCAACACTAAGGACAAATTATGTACTATGTCATTTTTGCTCAAGATATTCCCGATACATTATCCAAACGTCTTGCCGTACGTGAGAAACACCTCGAACGCTTAAAACAGCTACAAGCCGAAGATCGTCTTTTAACTGCCGGACCAAATCCTGCGATTGATGATGAAAATCCCGGAGAGGCCGGTTTTACAGGCTCAACCGTAATCGCCCGATTCAATTCTCTTGAAGAAGCAAAACAGTGGGCAAGTCAAGATCCTTATGTTGAAGCCGGAGTTTATGGTGAAGTGATTGTAAAACCGTTTAAGAAAGTGTTTTAAAACCGATTTTGCTTGTTATGCCGTGGGTTTTACCCACGGTTAATCCCGCAATACCGTATTCCAAATCCCAAATAGCTAAGCCTATGTTAGAACATCTTTTTTCCCAATCTCAAACTAAACTCGACGAGTTAATATCCCTTCACGCTATTTCGGATGATTTGCAAAATTCTGCACAAATCCGACCGCTTGTGACTGCAATGGCAATGTCTGAATTTGTTACTCAACAGCTACAAAAGCAGCCTGAATTATTGCACGCATGGTTAGCGAAAAGCCCGACCGTCGACGACTGCGATCACTATGCGAAACGCCTACAAACGGTCATTTCCACTATAAAAAATGAAGATGAATTACATCGTGAATTGCGCCGTTTTCGCCATCGTGAAATGGCAACATTGAGTTTTATCCAATCCAATCAATTCGGCTCAACCCGACAAGTCTTTGAACGTTTATCAGACTTAGCTGAAGCGCTGATTTTAGGCGCAAGAGATTGGTTGTTTGAGAAGATGTGCGAAGAATACGGCACACCGACAAATGAATTGGGGGAAAAACAAGAGCTACTGATCCTCGGCATGGGGAAACTGGGCGGGAGAGAATTAAATTTTTCCTCCGACATCGATCTGATTTTCACCTATCCCGATATCGGCGAAACCGTTGGCGGCAGAAAGGCATTGGATAACGGTAAATTTTTTACCCGCTTAGGACAGCGTTTAATTCGTGCATTAGACGAAATCACCCTTGACGGCTTTGTATATCGTACCGATATGCGGCTACGCCCGTTTGGAGACAGCGGCGCCTTGGTACTCAGCTTTGCGGCGATGGAAGATTATTACCAAGAGCAAGGGCGGGATTGGGAACGCTATGCGATGATTAAGGCGAAAATCTTAGGCGAAGATCCGAATAATATAAATCACAAATATCTCCGCCAACTGCTGCGCCCCTTTGTTTATCGCCGCTATTTGGACTTTAGTGCCATCCAATCTTTGCGTGAGATGAAATCCAAAATCAGTCGGGAAGTCATCCGCCGAGGGCTAACGGACAATATTAAACTGGGCGCAGGCGGCATTCGGGAAGTAGAATTCATCGTCCAAACGTTCCAAATGATGCGTGGCGGGAGAGATAAAATCTTACAACAACGCAGTCTATTGACGGTTCTGCCTCAATTAACACAGCTCAATTTATTAACCGAAACGCAAGCAACACAGCTTAAAGAGGCTTATCTCTTTTTACGCCATACGGAAAACGTTCTGCAAGCGATTAACGATCAACAAACACAAACGCTACCGACCGATGAAAACGATAGGTTACGTTTGGCTTTTGCCAATCAACAACCGAATTGGGCATCTTTTTTAGCAAAATTGACGCGTTATCAACAAAATGTCAGAGCAGTGTTTAATGCGTTAATCGGCGAAGAAGAGCAACAAGACGAAAGTGAAAATGAAGCCTTGTCCGTATGGAAAGACCTAATGCAACACCAAATCACGCTTATCGATCTTGAAAGCGCCTTAAAAGATTATGCTGTAAGAACTGAAGATTATGCCGAAATTTACAACATTTTAGATGCCATCTTTGAAGATTGGGTCAAACGCCCGATTGGTGTTCGCGGGCGTGAAGTACTGCGTAAACTCATGCCGATAGTGCTGGACGGAATTTTCCGCCACTCGGACTATTTAGTATTACTGTCACGAATTTTAAAGATTATTGACAAAATCACTACAAGAACCACCTATCTCGAACTGCTGTATGAAAAAGAGCAGATTTTACCGCAGTTGTTTACCCTGTGTGCGCAGTCGATTATGGTTGCAGAACAAATCGCTCGCCACCCGATGTTATTGGATGAATTGATAGCCCGACAAAGTCTGACCGGTGTAATCGCTCTTGAAGATTATCCGAAAGCCTTACAGGAATATCTGCTACGCATACCTGAAGAAGATGAAGAAGCCTTGATTGACGCTCTTCGCCAATTTAAACAGAGCCAATTATTACGCATTGCTTCGGCGGATATTTTAGGCGTGCTACCCGTTATGAAAATCAGCGACCATTTAACCTATTTGGCGGAAGCAATTATCGGCGCCGTGGTCAATATCGCTTGGCGACAAGTATCGCAACGTTTTGGCACGCCCGAACATTTAGCCGATGATGAAAAAGATTTTGTGGTCATCGGTTATGGAAAATTAGGCGGAATTGAATTGGGATATAACTCGGATTTAGATTTGGTTTTTCTGCATAACGCACCGCAGGATAGTGAAACGACCGGTGCGAGAAAATCGATTTCAAGCCATCAGTTCTATTTAAAATTAGCGCAAAAAATTAATTCGATTTTCAATTTGAATACCAGTG
>JBGXMX010000033.1:0-8202 GCA_041809245.1 Glaesserella sp. | reverse complement strand
GGGATTTCATCAACAAAGGAAACTTTACAATGGCTAAAGAACAATTTAATCGTGGCGATAAAGTCCACGTAAACGTAGGTACTATCGGTCACGTTGACCACGGTAAAACAACCTTAACCGCAGCAATCACAACCGTTCTTGCGAAAAAATTCGGTGGTGCTGCACGTGCGTTCGACCAAATCGACAACGCACCGGAAGAGAAAGCGCGTGGTATTACCATCAATACCTCACACGTTGAATACAACACAGAATCACGTCACTATGCACACGTAGACTGCCCGGGACACGCAGACTATGTTAAAAACATGATTACCGGTGCGGCACAAATGGACGGCGCAATCTTAGTTGTTGCGGCAACAGACGGTCCAATGCCACAAACTCGTGAGCACATCCTTTTAGGTCGCCAAGTAGGTGTACCATACATCATCGTATTCTTAAACAAATGCGACATGGTTGACGATGAAGAGTTATTAGAATTAGTTGAGATGGAAGTGCGTGAACTTCTTTCACAATACGACTTCCCGGGTGATGATACCCCAATCGTACGCGGTTCAGCGTTACAAGCGTTAAACGGCGTGCCGGAGTGGGAAGAGAAAATTCTTGAATTAGCAAACCACTTAGACAACTACATCCCGGAACCTGAGCGTGCGATTGATAAACCGTTCTTATTACCAATCGAAGACGTATTCTCAATTTCAGGTCGTGGTACAGTAGTAACCGGTCGTGTTGAGCGTGGTATCATCAAATCAGGTGAAGAAGTTGAAATCGTAGGTATCAAACCAACGACAAAAACAACCGTAACCGGTGTTGAGATGTTCCGTAAATTATTAGACGAAGGTCGTGCGGGTGAGAACGTTGGTGCATTATTACGTGGTACAAAACGTGAAGAAATCGAACGTGGTCAAGTATTAGCGAAACCGGGTTCAATCACGCCACACACAGACTTCGAATCAGAAGTTTACGTATTATCAAAAGAAGAAGGTGGTCGTCATACTCCATTCTTCAAAGGTTACCGTCCACAGTTCTACTTCCGTACAACAGACGTAACTGGTACAATCGAATTACCAGAAGGCGTAGAAATGGTAATGCCAGGCGATAACATCAAAATGACTGTAAGCTTAATTCACCCAATCGCAATGGACGAAGGTTTACGTTTCGCGATTCGTGAAGGTGGTCGTACAGTAGGTGCGGGCGTTGTAGCGAAAATCTTAAAATAATTTAAGTGCGTGAAACGGCTTCTGTTTGAAAAAGACAGATGGCACAACGAACAAAACGCCCTAGTGATTCACTAGGGCGTTTTGCTATCTTATTACTTTGGGCGTAGGATGTAATTAAGTTAATTCGTTAATCTCGCCATATCACTTCACACTCAACCATACTGCTTTCAGGTTTTTTCCCTTGTAGCTTTTGTCGAATAAGTGCAAAAGTGGCATGTGCAATTTGCTCGTGATTTTGTTTGATGGAATGAATATGAAACGGTAGGGCATTGAGCAGTTCATGGTCGTCAAAGGTCGTTAAATGCAGCTCTCGGTTCAGCAATTTATCCATTTGTTTATGTTCCGTGAGATAACGTAACACACCTTCCAAAATGGTATAAGAGGCTGTAAATATTGCTTCAGGTAAGCGTCCTAAACGTTCGACAAGCTCCATCATTAACTGATAGCCGGATTCGGGTTGGTAATTTTTATGTAAAATCGAACCGCTTGTCTCACTTAAGCCACCCTGTTGTAAGCCTTGTCGGAAACCGGCTAAACGAGATGTACTCGGTGACAAAGAGAGCTGTCCGCCAAAATAGAAATACTCTTTAAGCTGATAATTTTGAATGGTCAGTGTTACGAGTTCTGCAATTTTATCGGTATCGGCACTGATCACATAACTTTGTTCTAAATTAGGCACATAGCGGTCTAATTGGAGTAATAATGTGTGTTTTAGCACCGACTTATAATACTTCGGATCCTGATGAGTCGGAGCGGTGACTAGCAGATCAATTTGTCTGTCAAGTAAACGGTCGATAGCCTGTTTTTCTTGCTGGGGATTATCATCGGAGCAAGCAATTACTAACTGTAAGCCATTTTCTCTACAGAGCTTTTCCAGCGTTTTGGCTGTTGAGGCAAAGCCGTAGTTTGTGAGATCGGGAATGACTAAGCCTATAACATTAGTTCGACGTAGCTTTAGCGCTTTGGCATGAGCATTTGCCCGATAACCGTATTGTTGGGCAATTTCTTCGACTTTTTGTCGGGTTTCCGGTTTAATCCGAAATTGTTCCGCTTGACCGTTTAAAATCATACTTGCAGTGGTTTTTGACACCCCTGCAAGTTCTGCAATATCGTTGAGGGTTAAGCGTTTCCGTTGCGGTTTGATATCCATATTTTCTCCTTTTGAATAAAATGGGGTATTTTAATTATTGTGTTGCTACCCCATTCCGATATTTGCTATTTTTCGCAGATTTTAGCGACAGTTGCAACCTGAATTTCAATATTTCTTGATGTTTCTAAACAATTTACTCGCCCTTCAATAAAGAAACGGGAAGTCATCGCTTTTTCACCATCATTGAGGAAAATCTCAACCACAGAACGGTCAAAGAAGATCTCGACATTCTCCAATTTTTCGACTTCACAATGGCGTTGTTCACCAAATTGCTTCATTAGATCCGTTTGGTCTGTCGCTGAACGATCTAGGGTAACTCGCCCATTTTCATAACGGAAAGTCAGATTTTGCCCCTGCTCGTTATCAAAGAAACGGATCACAAGCGGTCGGTTTTCTACAGAAATTTGCAAATAGGCGGTGTCTAGGTTTTCTACTTCCGTGATCCCATTCACACTTAACGACACTTTATTCTGCAATTGTGCGTAAATCTCTTTAACCGGCTGTTGGAAAATTTTACCCTGTTTAACGGAAAGCTGGCGAGGCATTGTCAGCATAGAGTGCCATTTATACTTATCTGTTGGATAAGTCAAATCCGGCAAACCAACCCAACCGTATAAAATCCCTTCTGCATTCTGTACTGTCTGCGGAGCATAAAAATCAAAGCCATAATCTAGCTCTTCAATATGTTCTGCTGTCAGCGTTGCACCAGTTAATTGACCTAACGCATAGGTGGCGTGGTAATTATTTTGGAAACGTGTCGCTTCACGCAATTTACCCTGTGGCGACCAGACGAACAGATCTTTACCTGCCAATTTGAATAAATCAGGGCATTCCCACATAAATACGTTGCTGTTATCAAAATCATTAATCGCAATTTCAGAGAGTAAACGTGGGGTGGCTTCTAGGTTATCCATTTCATAGAGCAAGCCTGTGCCTGTTAGATTTTCACGTTGAGCGCCTAATACAAAACGGATTTTGCCTTCTGCGGTAACAAAAGGTTTTGGATCACGAACGTGCTCCGTATAGCCTTGTGGTGCTTGATCGATAATACAACGCTTTTCAAGCAATTTGCCCGATTTATCAAAAATAGCGATATTTTGATGTGGCACACGCTGATTATCGCTCGCTCGACGCGTATTGCCCGTATAGAACGCAACAATCTTATCTTGCCATAAAATCGCCCCACCCGAATAACAACCGTGGGATTCAAACATTTCATCAGGAATAAGCGGATCAGCTTCAGTAAATGTTTGGAAATCCTTTGTCATCAGATGTTTCCAATGTTTCATTCCGTGCAACGCATCGTAAGGAAACCATTGATAAAAAATATGATATTTTTCACCGTCAAAAATTAAGCCGTTTGGATCGTTGAGCAATCCCGTTGGCGGTGCGAGATGGTAGGTTGGGCGGAAATCCTGATCCTGTTCAACCGCTTGACGAACTGCATCGAGTTCACCAACTTCTTGAGCGTACAGGCTTTTGTATTTACCTTGATTGAAAATGTGCATAGTATTTTCCTCCTGTGAGGTTTAGTTCCCTCTCCCGTAAGCGGGAGAGGGTGGAGAAAATCCGTAGGATTTTCGGAGGGAGAGGGCTTGCAAATATTTAGAGAAATCTAACCGCTTGTCGCTCTCTCAGAGTATATATTATCCTTGCAAAAACGCCTCTAACTCAGCTTTATTTGGCAGAGCAGACATAGCCCCTTTTGCCGTTGTTGCTAAAGCACCAGACGCATTCGCCTTGCGGATCACTTCAACTAATACCGCATCACTCTCTTTCCAGTTTGGCACTTGCGATAAACCAGCTAACAAACCGCTCACAAACGCATCGCCGGCTCCAGTAGTATCTACCGGTTTTAAGGCTTTACCTGCAACAACTTGGCTCTTACCGTTTAAGTGATAAATTGCCCCGTCTTTGCCGAGGGTGATGATAATTAATTTTTCAGGGTAGAGAGAAGTAACGGCTTTCGTTGCCTCTTCAAGGCTGGTGGTATTGGTTAATAGGGTTAATTCTTCTTCGGAGAATTTCAATACGTCCGCCATTGCCACGACGCTATTCACCACTTTTTTCATTTCATCAAGACTTGACCAAAGTGATTCACGCAAATTTGGATCAAACGACACAAATCCGCCCGCTTGTTTGACACGACGAATGGCTTCAATCGTAGTAGAACGTGAAGGATCATTGATTAACGCAATCGAACAACAGTGTAGCCATTCACCTTGTTGGAAATTTGGCAGATCATTGACCTCTAAGAACTGATCCGCACTTGGATTGACCATAAAGGTAAAACTACGCTCACCTTGATCCAACCCAACGATTACCGTCGAAGTACGTTGTTGTGGGTCAAGTATCATCTGTTCGGTTGAAACCTTTTCTGCTTGTAAGGTTTGTTGCATAAACTTACCCAGTGGGTCATTGCCCACACGCCCGATAAATCCGGCCTCAACCCCTAAACGAGAAACACCGACTGCAACATTCGCAGGCGCACCACCGGCACAACGTAAATAGTGATTTTCGCCATCCGGAATTAAATCGACAACCGCATCACCTGACACCCAAATTTTGCTCATAATTTAGCCCTTTAAAGAGTAAAAATAATTGGGTGCATAGTAGCTAAAACGGTTTAGTTTTGCAATTTAAGAACCTGTTTCGGATCAAAATTTACACAAAAAAAGGCGATTTGTGCTTTTCTCATTTTTGATTAAAATGGTGCGCTATTTTGCTTATATTTGGAAAGCCAATGACTGATAAACAATATGAATTTTTCGCAGAAGATCCGCAATTTCCCACCAAGTTAATCACTTTTATCGTCTTAATCGGTGCATTTTTCGGTTATTTAAATGAAACCTTATTAAATGTCGCCTTAACAAACTTGATGTATGAATTTTCGTTAGATAAAACCAGCGTACAGTGGATGACAACAGGCTTTTTGCTGGTAATGGGCGCTTTCACCCCGTTAACTGCAAACGTTATTCAATGGTTTACCACTCGCACAATGTTGTTGGTGACCTTAGTCACCTTTATGATTGGCTCTTGCCTTTGTGCGTTGGCGACACAGTTTCCCATACTGTTGGCGGGGCGTTTTATTCAAGCGGTTTCAGCGGCGTTTACGGTGCCGATTTTATTTAATACCATTTTGCTGATTTATCCGCCGCACCGCCGAGGTACGATTATCGGCTTTATTACCATGATGTTTATGGTTGCGCCGGCGATTGGCCCGACTTTATCCGGCATTGTCGTGGATTATTTAGGCTGGCGTTATCTCTTTTGGTTGACACTGCCTTTTATCCTGCTTTCGATTGTATTGGCATTATTATTTTTAAAGGTCAATTTACAGCCGATTACCAAGCCTAAAATTGACTGTTTATCCGTGGTGTTATCAGTATTGGGTTTGGGTGGATTGGTATATTCGACCAGTAACTTCGCCAGCCTTGAAATCCAATATTTTGCGTTGATTTTTCTCTCTTCCCTCTTATTTTTGGTTTGGTTTGCTCGCCGCCAATTTAAATTAGACCAGCCTTTAATTGATCTCAGCGTATTTCGCTTTAAGCAATACCGCTATGCGATGTTGATTTTAGCCGTTTTAATGTTCGTATTCATTGGTACGGAACTAATTATGCCGATGTATGCGCAGCAAGTGGTGCTGTTATCCGGTACGGTGACGGGACTGATTTTATTACCCGGTAGTGTAGTGCAAGCGTTTCTTTCGCCTGTGATGGGAAATCAGTTGGATAAGCGTGGCGCAAGACCGATCGTCTTACCGGGTACTATCCTGATGTTGCTGACTTTTGTGCTTATGATTGGGCTATTTGAAATCAACAGCCCAAGTTGGCTGTTAGCCGCAGTATTTACATTATTACCGATTTCGGTATCAATGATTGTGGTATCGGAAACCCACGGGCTGAACGAATTGCCGAAAGAGATGTATCCGCACGGTACGGCGATCATCAGTACGATTAACCCGATAGCCGGGGCTGTGGGCACTGCATTTTTTGTCGGAGTGACCCATTTGGGCGAGAAATGGTATCACAGTACGCAGATCACTGCCGAAACACCGCGCCTAGCCATGATGTTCGGCGTGCAATTAGCCTTTATGATTGCAGTGGTTATGAGCCTTCTCTCGCTGATTTTTGCCAATCGATTAAGAACGGTGATTCGTACTTAAAGCCTTATCGACAAGCGGTCGTTTTGCCATAAAATTTTGCAAATTTTCATGTGAAAACGACCGCTTGTTTGAACTTGAACAAACCGTTTACAGCGCTATCAAACCTTTACTTTTTAGATTTTTTGGAACCAGCCTTGGACGGCGTACGTTTCTTAGTTGCGGCTTCTTTCTTCTTTGGTTTAGTCGTCTTTACTTCCTTAAAAACAGGCGGTTGTGCTTTGGCCTTTTTCTTTGCGGTTTTTCCTGCGCCACGGGCGGCTTTTAGGCTTGAGATTAAAGCGAAGTCGATTTTCTTATCATCAAGATTTACACCAATCACTTTGACTTTAACCGGATCGCCCAAACGGTACATCATGCCGTTTTCACCGACCAAACGCTGGCGATCGCTGTCGAAATGGTAATAACCGTTGTCAAGTGTCGAAATATGGACTAAACCGTCAATCAGCAACTCATTGAGTTTAACGAACAAACCAAAGCCTGTGACACTGGATATCACGCCTTCAAACTCTTCGCCGATATGATCTTGCATATATTCGCATTTCAACCAATCGGCGACTTCACGTGTCGCTTCATCGGCTCGGCGTTCCGTTGCGGAACATTTTTCTCCGAAAACATCCATATCGTCCGTTTGGTAGTGATAGCCGCCACCGTCGGTATAATGACGTTTATTCCCCTTACTTTTTTCAATCAAATACTTAATCGAGCGGTGCAATAATAAGTCGGGGTAGCGACGAATCGGTGAGGTAAAGTGTGCATATTCGGTTAATGCCAAACCAAAATGACCTTCGTTGTCCGGGGTGTAGACCGCTTGTTTGAGGGAGCGGAGTAACATGGTCTGAATCAGCTCGGCATCTGGGCGCTCTTTTACACTGTCGAGTAACTTGGCGTAATCTTTGGTGGTCGGGCGTAAGCCGCCTTCAAGGGTTAAGCCGCATTCATGCAGGAAGGTTCTAAAGCCGGTGAGTTTTTCTTCGCTAGGCAGCGAGTGAATACGGAAAAGCGCCGGTTCGTTTGATTCTTCCATCAGGCGGGCGGCGGCGATGTTGGCTAAGATCATACATTCTTCAATGATTTTGTGGGCGTCGTTGCGGATTAACGGTTCAATCCGTTCGATTCGCCCCTGCGGATTGAAGACAAACTGATTTTCGATGGTCTCAAACTCAATCGCTCCTCGTTTACGGCGCCCTGCCATTAATACGTTAAACAGCGCATAAAGCTCTTCCAAATGCGGAACAAGGTGGGCGTAGCGCTCACGTAATTCGGTATCGCCTTCTAAAATTTTCCATACTTTGGTGTAGGTCAGTCGGGCGTGTGAATTCATGACGGCTTCATAGAATTTATAGCCGGTTAATTTACCGCTGTCGGAAACCGTCATTTCTGCCACTAAACAGAGCCTGTCTACTTGAGGGTTTAATGAACAAAGTCCGTTTGATAAGACTTCCGGTAACATCGGGATCACTCGATTCGGGAAATAGACCGAATTGCCCCGCTGTTGCGCTTCTAAGTCGATGGCGGTTTTCGGACGGACGTAATAGCTTACATCGGCAATCGCCACCCATAAGCGCCAGCCTTTTCCTTCAGGCTGACAAAAAACCGCATCATCAAAGTCACGGGCATCTTCGCCATCAATAGTCACCAGCGGCAGATCACGTAGATCGACACGCCCG
>JBGXMX010000032.1:0-4563 GCA_041809245.1 Glaesserella sp. | reverse complement strand
TTTCAAATTACTATATTTTGAACCTTGTATAGTATCTGCATAGGGTCTGCCTAATTGTGGTCCTTCAGAGGTAAGTAATTCTAATCCAGCATAAATTTTCAATACATCATCTTGTGCTAAAGAACCAAGCCAGTCCAAAACAGGTTGTTCTAATATCACATTCCATTCTTGTGCCATTCATTATCCTTATGGAGTATTTTTATAGATTATAATCTATGGTATTTTAAACTGCAACGTTAGATTTCAGTCGAATTAATTTGTTAGAACAGTTGGAAAATAGCATTAGCATTTGTCAATTTCAGTGAAGATAGGTATGCTTACAATGTTCAAAAATCAATTTTAAGGAATGGTTATGGATCTCGCCTATTTACAAAAACTCCCCCAAGAAGAATTTCACACTCGTCGTCAGCGTTTGTTTGAACAAATGCAAGATAACTCAACCTTGATTGTATTTACCGAAACAGAAAAACGCCGCAATAACGACTGCGACTATTTATTCCGCCCGGACAGCTATTTTTGGTATCTCACGGGATTTGCTGAACCAAAATCAGCGTTAGTGTTGCTGAAAAAAGCAGGGCAGTGTGAGAGCTTGATTTTTTTACGCAAAAAAGATCCGCTAATGGAAACGTGGAACGGTCGCCGTTTAGGTATTGAAGTCGCACCGCAGACGTTAAATATCGATCAAGCCTACGACATCGACGATATTCAAACCATTCTTGCAGAAAAATGGACGGATTTGATCGCTTGTTACTACGCAAGAAATGTGCAAGCGTGGGGTGATCAAATTGTTTTTGCAACCCTTGATACCATTACCGCAAGCCGTAAAAAAGCCCCAACAACCTTGATTGATTGCCAACCGATACTCTCTGAAATGCGATTGTTCAAGTCTGAAGCCGAAATTGCCTTATTACAACAAGCCTGTCAAATTTCAGCCTTTGGACATTTACGAGCAATGAAACAAACTCGCCCAAATCGTTACGAAATGGAAATTGAAGGGGAAATCCAACACGAATTTTCTCGTTTTGGCTCTCGCTTTGCGTCCTACAATCAAATTATTGCAGGGGGCGATAATGCGTGCATTTTGCACTACAACGAGAACGATCAGGTGTTAAAAGACGGTGATTTACTATTAATTGATGCAGGGGCAGAGTTTGCAATGTATGCAGGCGACATCACCCGAACGATTCCTATCAATGGCAAATTTTCTACGGCTCAGAAAGAAGTGTATGAAATTGGACTGGAGGCCCTAAAAGAAGCGACCAAACTGCTTGTACCGCAAAGTTCGATCAAACTGGCTAACGACAAAGCTGTGCGTATTATGACAGAAGGCATGGTGCGTTTAGGCATATTAAAAGGCAATGTAGATGAATTAATTGAGAATAAAGCCTATCGACAATTTTATATGCACGGCTTAGGGCATTGGTTAGGCTTAGATGTCCACGATGTCGGCGACTACGGCAATGAACGAGATCGACCGCTTGAAATCGGTATGGTGCTTACCGTTGAACCGGGATTATATATCCCGAAAGATGCCGATGTGCCAGAGCAATATAAAGGCATTGGTATCCGAATTGAAGATAATCTCTTAATCACCGAATATGGCAACAAAAATCTCACGTCAGGCGTGCCGAAAGAGATTGGGGAGATTGAGGCGGTAATGGGGCAAGCGACGAATTAATGTCTTGAATAAGCTAGAAAATAAGACTAGACTCACTTATCGGACTAAGAAAAAGGGGCTGTTATGCTAAATCAATCTTTAGAAAGTGTGAATATGCACGAAGCAAAAACTAATTTTTCTCGCATTGTTGAAGATGTAAAGCGTTTTGGAAAGCCGATCATCATCGCAAAATCAGGTAAGCCACAGGTTAAAATTGTGCCTTTGGATACCATACAAAATGGTAGTCGTTTTGGTTTTATGAAAAAGCAAAATGTGCAAATTCCTGATGATTTTGACCGCTTGTACCAAGATGAAATTGTGGCAATGTTTGAAGGAAAAGAGGCATGAAGATCTTATTAGACACCCATATTTTGCTTTGGCTTGCGTGGGATAAAAAAGAAAACCTATCGCCACAAGCGGTGGAATTACTTGATGACCCGACCAGTGAAATCTATTTTAGTTTAGCAAGTTTATGGGAAATTGCGATTAAATCTAGTTTAGGTAAACCTGATTTTGACATTGATGTAGAAGCTTTAGAGCAAGGTTTAATTCAAGTAGGGTGTCGTGCAGTGGCAATTGAATTACCCCATATTCTAAAACAAACTCAATTCCCTTTTATTCACCGAGATCCCTTTGACCGTCTATTAATGGCTCAAGCGGAAGTAGAAAATGTCTTTTTTATGACCGCAGATACTATGATTTTGAAGTACCAAAAGCCTTATATTATTGATGCGAGAAGCAATAAAAACAGCGATTGAATCTTTTGACACCTCCTACATTTCCGCTAGAATGCAAAACACTATTTCTTATAAGAGGCAAACACAATGACACAAGTTTATAATTTCAGTGCAGGGCCTGCGATGATGCCGACTGCCGTATTAGAAAAAGCACAAGCAGAATTGTTGAATTGGCAAAATCAACATACTTCAGTAATGGAAGTCAGCCACCGTGGTAAGTTGTTTATGGAAATGATTAATGAATCTATCGTTGATTTCCGTAAACTTTATAACATTCCTGAAAACTACAAAATTTTATTCCTACAAGGCGGTGCGAGAGGGCAGTTTGCGGCAATTCCGATGAACTTAATCGGTGAAAAAGGCAAAGCACTTTACTTAACCAGCGGACACTGGTCGGCGACAGCAGCGAAAGAGGCTCGCAATTTCTGTGAAATTGATGAAATTAATATTTTAGAGCAGGGCGATGAACTCAAAGTAGGCAACCTTGATTTTAGTGAGATTGCAGAGCAGTACGACTATGTTCATTACTGCCCGAATGAAACCATTAGCGGTGTGGAAATTTTTGATGAGCCGAAAGTGGGCAATGCGGTGTTAGTGGCGGATATGTCGTCTAACATTTTGGCTCGCCGTATTGACATCAGCAAATACGGTATCATTTATGCAGGCGCACAAAAGAATTTAGGCCCTGCGGGAATCACGCTTGTGATCGTGCGTGAAGACTTGATTGGCAAAGCTCGCAAAGCAACGCCATCTATTTGGAATTACGAAACCCAAGCTAACAACGACTCAATGATCAACACGCCACCAACATTTGCTTGGTATCTCTGTTCGTTAGTCTTTAAACATCTGCTTGAGTTAGGCGGTTTATCTGAAATGGAAAAACGCAATCAAGCCAAAGCGGAATTGCTTTATCGCTACCTTGATAACAGTAATTTCTATCGCAATACGGTCGCTAAAGCGAACCGCTCTTTAATGAATGTCACCTTTACCACAGGCAACGATGAACTCAATGCAAAATTTGTGGCGGAAGCGACCGCTTGCGGATTACAAGCCTTAAAAGGTCACAAAGTGTTAGGCGGTATGCGTGCGTCAATCTATAACGCAATGCCGATTGACGGCGTGCAAGCGTTAATTGCGTTTATGCAGAAGTTTGAAGCGGAAAATAGTTAATGAATTATCAAGATAAATCATTATGTAGAATCCGTACTGTCACACTGTTTTTATCTTTAAAGAAAGATAAAAACACATGGGAAGCTACGCTACAATCGGCAAAAAAGGAATTTGATTTACTTGTGCCAGCACTTCAACAAAAAGGCTATACGGTTCAATCCATCCGAATTGTCACCAACCCTTTCGGTGAGTATTTAGAGCTCACCGATATGGAGACGGCAAAAGCTGATTTAGCTTATTTAAAACAGCTTTTATTGCAGTTAAATGATAGCGGATTACGTATTCGTTTTGCCATTGGTGAAGCAAAAACAGCTCGAGAACTTGAGATGTTACCGGAGTTGATCGCAGACTATGGGGATTTATGTAACGCTTGTATCAATGTTGAACCGGATCAAAATGGGTTTTTAGATAATAACTTGTTGATACAAGCGGCTCAAACGGTGAAAGAAATTGCAAAAGTGACTCCTCGCGGAGAAGGTAATTTTAATTTTACGGTCAATTTCAACTGTAAACCTTTTATTCCTTATTTTCCTGCCGGCTATCATCGTAGCGCATTGCCAAATAGTTTTGTGATTGGTTTTGAAACGCCGGATTTATTAGTCTCCGTGTTAAAAAACATTCCAAAATCAGAGCATAATGTTTTCTTTGAGCAATGTTATCAAGCGATGTCTCAAGCATTGCAATATCATGTGGATCAAGTTTTAGAGGCAATTCAAAGCGTACAGAATAGTGGTCATTTCCAGTTTGCTGGTATTGATAGTTCTGCAGCACCCTCTAAAAATTGTGCCTCTATGACGGAAGTCTATGAATTGCTTGGCGTACCTTTCTTTGGCGCATCAGGCACGGTAGAAGCCTCATCTCTACTCACGAAAGTATTTAAATCCGTCAAAAACGTGCCGCTTGCCGGCTTTTCAGGTTTAATGCTTGCCGTCGTTGAAGATACAGGTCTGGCTCAAGGTACCGAGAAATCTCAATATGATATTCGTGCGTTACTGACAT
>JBGXMX010000031.1:0-2883 GCA_041809245.1 Glaesserella sp. | reverse complement strand
TGTTCCATCATATCAATTTGATAATAAGGATCTAACGATGCAATCGGTTCATCGGCAAGTAATAAGGGGGCTTGTTTGATACAACAGCGAGCCAGTTGTACCCGAGCTTTTTCACCGCCTGAAAGGTGTTGGAACGGCTTTTCAAGTAGATGGGAAATAGAAAATTGTTCGGAAACCGACCGCACTTTTGCTTGCTCGTTTTTTGTAGGTGAAGTCAAACCCAGTGCGATCACATCATAAACCGATAAATCCCAATGAATTTGGGTATTTTGAGCGAAGTACGCCAGCCATTCGCTTTTCTGCTTGGCGGTCATGTCGGACAATTTGCAATTTCCGAGCCAAATCTCACCGCTTGTAAGCGGTAAGATCCCTGCGATACTTTTCAATAGGGTGGATTTTCCTGCCCCGTTCGCCCCCATAATGCCGATAAGTTTGCCTTGCGGGATATGGCAATTGATATCGGATAGACCGTAGGGTAGGGTAACGTGTTCGAGTTTAACCATCTGTTTTTTAAGGAATTTGTCTTCACTTTGGAGCTTTTGAGGTGAATTCCCCCTTAATGAAAATAAGGGGGATTGTAAGCGGTCACTTTTGAGCAGAATTTTACAATTTTTCAACCAGCTCTACCGCATAGCCGATATAGCTTGCCGGTGTCATTTGTTTGAGGCGATCTTTTTCTGCCTGTGGTAATGCCAAACCATCGATAAATTGACGCATGGCTTCGCCATCCACCCGTTTGCCGCGAGTCAGCTCTTTGAGTTTTTCATACGGTTTTTCAATGCCGTAACGGCGCATGACCGTTTGAATCGGTTCAGCCAACACTTCCCAGTTTTGATCGAGTTCATCACGCAAATGTTGCTCGTTGACTTCCAATTTGCTGATCCCTTTTAAGGTGGAAGCATAAGCAATCAGCGCATAACCTAAACCAACGCCTAAATTACGCAACACAGTCGAATCGGTTAAATCACGTTGCCAGCGGGAAATCGGCAATTTTTGCCCCAAATGGCTCATCACCGCATTGGCTAATCCCAAGTTACCTTCAGAATTTTCAAAATCAATCGGATTGACTTTGTGCGGCATGGTAGAAGAGCCTATTTCCCCTGCAACGGTGCGTTGTTTAAAGTGATTTAATGCAATATAGCCCCACATATCACGGTCGAAATCGATCACAATCGTATTAAAGCGAGCGACACAATCAAAGTATTCGGCAATGTAATCGTGCGGTTCGATTTGGGTAGTGTACGGGTTCCACGTCACCCCTAAAGATTCTACAAACTCTTGGCTGAATGTGTGCCAGTTAATTTCAGGGTAAGCGGAAAGGTGAGCGTTATAGTTGCCTACCGCACCATTGATTTTCGCCAAAATCTCTAAGTTTTCTAATTGGTTATATTGACGTTTTAAACGATACGCCACGTTTGCCATCTCTTTGCCAATGGTCGTCGGGCTTGCCGGTTGACCGTGCGTGCGGGAAAGTAACGGAATATCTTTGTAGCGGTTTGCTAATTCAACCACTGCGTCAATCACTTTTTTCCATTCAGGCAATAAGACTTCTTCTCGTGCCGTTTTGAGCATCAAAGCGTGAGAAGTGTTATTGATATCTTCAGAGGTACAGGCAAAATGGATAAATTCACTGATTTGAGCTAATTCAGGTAACGTTTCACTTTTCTCTTTCAAAAAATATTCAACCGCTTTTACATCGTGATTGGTAGTGCGTTCAATGGTTTTAATCCGCTCGGCATCTTCAAGGGAGAAATTTTCAACAATATGATTTAAGTAATCGTTTGCTTCTTTGGATAAAGCTGAAACTTCGTTGATTTGTGCGTGAGAAGCCAGTTTTTGTAGCCAACGGACTTCGACGGTGACTCGGAATTTAAGCAAGCCGAATTCACTGAAAATCGGGCGAAGTGCGCTCGCTTTGTCTTGGTAGCGACCGTCAATCGGGGACAATGCAGTTAAAGCATTAAGTTGCATAGGGTTTTCTCCGTTAGAGTTGTGAATATAAAGATTGTGTTGCATTCAGAATTTTTTTGCGGGAAAAGAAAAATTGCCAACGGCTGCCGCCTACCTGTTGCCATAAAATCCCGGCGCGGATTCCAGCCAATAAAGCTGCCCGTACACGGTTTTGAATATCGGGGCGGGAGAGATAGTCATGTACGCCGAGTACGTGAATACGAGAACCCAGCGGGCTGATAATATCGCTGTAGATACTTGCGATGTTGGAAATCATCTGTTCGTGCAGAATATCGTTGTCATATAACGCCAGTTGGCGTTCAAGTTGCTGTAAGCGTTGAGCCAACTCGGCTTTCGCTTGAGGGGTTTTATCCAGTTTTTGGCTTAAGGCTAACACACCAATCCAATAGCGACCGATTTCCGTATCCAATTTCCCCCTTGCGCCGCCGAACTGAGCCAAGGCGGTTTCAATGCCTTGTTTCAAATGGGCAAGATCGCCGCCAAAAACATCAAGGGTTGAATCAGGTTGTGTTATTAATAGGCTTGAAAGAGAGTGTTTAAACGCCTCTCGATCGGCAACGCCTTTATGGGCGAATTGTTGTACGAGCGTTGCGCTTTGGCATATGCCTGCTAATGCAATGGAAATATCTTGATAATTAGCCATTTTTTTTAAAATTGTTTACAAAATTGAGGTGAAATATAGCATTTTTTACGGGGGTTTTGAATGCTTTTATTTTATTGTGATTTTCCCCTTGTATTTCCTGAATCAACCCCCATAATGTGGGAATTCTATTTTTAGGAGAGCAAACCAATGGCAAGAAAAAAGAAAACGATTGATTTACCGTTATTACCACTGCGTGATGTGGTGGTATTTCCTTATATGGTAATGCCGTTATTTGTCGGGCGTGAAAAATCAGTCCAAGCATTGCGAGC
>JBGXMX010000030.1:0-4992 GCA_041809245.1 Glaesserella sp. | reverse complement strand
GACCAATTCGGGCTCTTTCACCGCCGTTGAGCCAATCACCACGCGGTTCGCCCCCACCGCCAATAAATCCGCCACATCTTGTTCCGAGCGGATACCACCGCCCACCTGAATCGGGCATTTCACCGCCGAGATAATCTCACCAATCAACTTGGTTTGACGTCTGCTCGGATCTTTCGCCCCGGTCAAATCGACCAAATGCAACTGCTCCGCACCTTGTGCCACATAGTCTTGAAATTGCGCAATCGGATTATCGCTATACAAAGTTTTCTGCGCATAATCTCCTTGATACAACCGCACCACTTGACCGTCAATTAAATCAAGGGCGGGGATAATAATGGATTTTTTCATGTTGTGTTTCCTGTTATCTTGCTGGCGAGAGCATCTCGCTCGTGCCTTTGTAAATTTATTCTGAAATCTGACCGCTTGTAAAAGCCGAACTACAATTAAATATTCTCTACAAAATTTTTCAACAACTGCGCGCCATTTTTGCCCGAGCGTTCAGGGTGAAATTGTACGCCGTAAAAATTTTTACAGCCCAAAGCTGCGGAAAACGGCACACCGTAATCTGCGGTGGCGATGGTGTTTTCATTCGGCAACACTGCATAACTATGTACAAAATAGAAATGGCTGTCTTGTTCAATGCCGGCAAACAACGGATGATCCGCCACATAACGCACACGGTTCCAGCCCATATGCGGCAACGGCAAGCCCGTATTCGGGATAAGCTCCGTTTTGCCGTTCATCAGGCTCAAGGTTTCCACATTGCCCTCGCTGGAAAATTCCGTCATCAGCTGCATCCCCAAGCAGATACCAAGCATCGGTTGAGTAGCGTTTTGGATGGTTTCAATCAGCTGACGATCTTGCAGATTTTTCATCGCAGCAATCGCCGTTCCCACACCTGGTAACAGCAATTTATCTGCCGATCTAATCTTAGCCAAATCACGGCTAATTTCTGCTTGGATCCCCAAACGGTCGAATGCAAATTTTACAGAAGACAGGTTTGCACAGCCTGTGTCGATGATGACTAAATTCATCTTATGTTCCTAATTATTTTCTATCTTTAATGATTTTAGGGCAAATGTGATTTGCCCCTACGGTTTATTTTGCGCTAAATAAACCGCCCTTTGCTCTTCCACTTTCTGCTCAAAGCTCTCAATCTCTTTCTGCATTTCGTCCAATAACATTTTTTCCGTTGGTAGATAAAGCTGATATTGGCTGGCGAAAATCTGTTTTTGGTTTTCAGGCAAACTGAATTTGACTACCGCATCATTTTTATCGGCGCAAAGCAAAATACCGATAGTCGGGTTTTCGTGGGGTAGTTTTTCCACTCGGTCAAAATAATTGACATACATCTGCAACTGCCCCAAATCTTGGTGCGTAAGCTTGTGGGTTTTAATTTCAATCACCACAAAACATTGTAACAAGCGGTTGTAAAACACCAAATCGGCAAAAAACTCATCGCCGTCTAAATGCAGGCGTTTTTGACGCGCCACAAAAGAAAAGCCGTTGCCTAATTCCAACAGAAAATCCTGCAAATGGGTAATAATCGCTTGCTCCAAATCCTTTTCGTAATAGGCACTTTCACGGCGCAAACCTAAAAACTCCAACACCATCGGATCTTTAATAATCTGTTTCGGATCGGTCGGCACCGCCTCATTTCTCGCCACCGCAAGCACACTGGCTTTATCGTTGCTTAGCAATAAACGCTCGTACAAATTACTGTAAATCTGCCGCTCCAACTGACGCGAACTCCAGTTATTTTTCACGCTTTCCGCAATATAAAATACACGTTTATCGGCATCATCAATACGTAGCAACATACGATATTGCGTCCAGTTCAATTGCGATCGCACTGCGTTCGCAATTGGAAATGTACGGTAAAATTGGCGAAATAACTCCAATTGGCGGCGACCAAAAGCACTGCCAAATTCAGGCACAAGTTGCTGAGCAAGCTCTTTAATCAAATAAGCGCCATAATCTGCGCGTTCTTGCCCTTGCTGTTCTTCTTCAAAAATCCGCTTGCCAATATGCCAATACATCAGCACCCGTTGGAAATCCACCACGCGAATGGCCGTTTCACGGGATTGAAGGATGATTTGTTTGATGTCGGTGGTAAGTTGCATTTGGGTTCCTATTGTTTGAATGCAAATTTTACGGAAAATAGGTTTGTACAGCCTGTGTCGATGATTACTAGGTTATATTTGCTTCATAGAAAGTTTTTTGTGACATTTTTCTAAAAAACTTTTTAATATCAAGGTTAATTCCTAAAAATCCAGGTTTTATTTCAGAGCTATCGACTAAAGTACTTAAGCCGGATTTTTTTAAATAATTTACAATTTCATGAAATGTATTATGAGTACGGGATAACTCAACTAAAGTAGTTAGTATTTCTTGCAATTCAAAAATTTTCACATGTCCTGTTTCATTTATTAGATGTCTAAGAGATATAACTACATAAGGTGAACTTTTCGGGTTAAAGGAACAAAGATCCTCTTTTAACATTAATATAGCTGGAGTTTTCCCTCCAAACCCATACACGAAATCGTTTGGTAACAAATTCAAAACTCTTGTTAAATTCTCACTTTCAGTTCCCTTTGATGGTTTTATTATTGCGCCATTACCAGCTAAATCCCTACCAAATATATTAAATAAAGAAGCTAGCTCTTTTTGAATAGTATCACTTTTTTCAATATATTCTTCTGTTAATAAATAAAATAAATAATCTAAAGATCCTTTTTTAATGCCTAGATAGTTTGTCGTAATATACATATACTTCCCCCGATGGCACAAGCGTCCACGCTTGTGACAAAATTTAAATTTTTAGTCCAAGCGTAGCCGCTTGAATTATCCCTACTTTACAAGCGGTCAAATTCTCCCAAAACTTTGCAAAATCCAACCGTACTTTTACAACGTGATGTAGGGACGCCACGCTTGGCGTCCGTGTTATATCACACTCCGTTCTGATACGGACGCGAAGCATCGCATCCCTACCGATCACATTATTTCCATTTCGTGCGAGATTACAACACACCCTTACTACTCGGCAATTCATTCCCTTCAATGCGGATGGCTTGACGTAAAGTTCTGCCGAAAACTTTAAACAGGCTTTCGATTTTGTGGTGGTCGTTGTCGCCTTTGGCTTTGAGGTGCAAGGTGGCAAGCATAGTGAAAGCAATAGATTGGAAGAAATGCTCTGTCAATTCTGTGCTGAAGTCACCGACTTTGTCGCGTTTAAATTCTGCTTTGAATTTAATAAAAGGTCTGCCGGATAAATCCATTGCACACTGAGCTTTGCATTCGTCCATTGGTAACACGAAACCGAAACGGGCGATGCCGCGTTTGTCGCCGATGGCTTGTTTCAAGGCTGTGCCGAGCGCAAGGGCGGTGTCTTCGACCGTGTGGTGTTCGTCAATCCATAAATCACCTTTACACGAGATGTTCATACGAAAACCGCCGTGAGTGGCAATTTGGTCGAGCATATGGTCGAAAAAGCCTACGCCCGTTTTGATGTCGTTCACACCTGTTTCATCCAGCCATACTTGCACTTTGATGTCGGTTTCTTTGGTTTTGCGCACCACTTCCGCATAGCGTGGTGTACGGTCGCCGATGTTAGTGACAGCTTCGCCTAGCAGTTTTTCTGCGATTAAATCCCAATTTAATTTTTCAGGGTGATATTGCAAGGCACGAATACCGAGATTTTCCGCTAACTGAACGTCTGTTGCACGATCACCAATCACAAAACTGGTGGCAGGGTCGAACAGTTCACGGTCGATATATTTTTGTAATAGTTTAGTTTTCGGTTTGCGACAATCGCAGCTGTCTTCAGGTTTGTGCGGGCAAATTAGCACTTCATCAAACTCAATGCCTTGCGAACGGAATAATTCCATCATCGCATTGTGCGGTTTATCGAAAGTCTCTTGCGGAAATGAGCTAGTGCCTAAGCCGTCTTGATTGCTCACCATCACAAAGCGGTATTTGTGTTTGAGCTTGAGCAAGGCTGGAATCACATTCGGTTCAAATTTGAGTTTTTCTAAACTGTCGATTTGAAAATCGGTTTTTGGTTCGTCAATTAAGGTGCCGTCACGGTCGATGAATAAAATAGATTGTTGTGTCATGTTGATCTCCTGTTCTCTGCCACATACTGACGTATGTGGTTACGTATAGTGGCGATGCGCTGCATCGCTATAAATCTTGTTCAAAAAATTTTTCGTTTATTTCAATTCCAGCCTCTGTAAGCAAGAATTTGACTTCTTCTACAAAATCAGCCGTTTTATGATGTTCTTTCTGATTTTTAATGTAATTGATGATTTTCTCTTTATCTTTCTCGCAGTAAGTTAGTGAGCAGTAGCCCCTAGACCACGCATAAAATTCAGGAAAAAGATGTTTATTTTCATCAATCCATTTATGTGTTGTGGTTTTCAATTTTTGCACAAACTCGGCAACCGAAAGCATCGGGTGCAATTCAACAAAAAGATGAAGATGATCGGGCATACCGTTAATTCGATACAACACGGACTTATGTTCTCTTACAAATCCCCAAATATAACGATAAAGATGTTCTTCGTTTTCTTCCACGATGCTCGGAATACCATACTTTGTCCGAAAAATAATATGATATAGATGTCTGGTGTAGCTCATATTCTTTCCTTATGTCGCAGAGCGACATCACTATGCGTAACCTAGCACATCGTGCTAGGGGATACCACGCACTAACGTACGTGGTTACGCATTGTATTGATGCTCCGCATCAAACTTTCCCAATCGCCTCCACTACTCTCGCATTTTCCTCTTTCGTCCCCACCGTAATCCGAATACAGTTTGCCAATCCCAACGCTTTATGCTGATCCCTTAAGATAATCCCTTGATCCCACAAAGCTTTGAATACTTTCGGGCCATCTTGGAATTTGACAAGCAGATAATTTCCTTCACTTTCAAAGACTTTTTCGACAAGCGGTAAGTTTTCGAGATTTTTTTGCAAATCGGCGCGCAGTG
>JBGXMX010000029.1:0-15199 GCA_041809245.1 Glaesserella sp. | reverse complement strand
GCAGGAAACTGCGCCCACGCTTGATCGGCATTGGCTTGGCAGCCGTTCTCCAACGGGCAAAGGGAACATTTCGGTTTAGAACGGGTACAAATCATCGCCCCTAAATCCATCATCGCCTGATTAAAATCCGCCACTTGTGATGTTGGCGTGACATCGGCAGTCAGCTCCCACAATTGATGTTCAACCGCCTTTTCGCCCGACCAACCTTCTACGGCAAAATAGCGTGAAAGCACCCGTTTGACATTACCGTCTAAAATCGGATGCGGCGCATCCAGTACCGAAGATAATACCGCCCCGGCGGTACTTCTGCCCACGCCCGAAAGGGCAAAGACATCGGCAAAATCCGTTGGGAATTGCCCCCCGAATTCGTCTCGAATTTGCTGCGCCGCCTTGTGTAAATTTCTTGCGCGCGCATAGTAACCCAGCCCAGTCCACAGATGTAATACTTCATCAATAGAAGCGTCGGCTAAATCAACCACCGTCGGAAAACGTCGGATAAAACGCTCAAAGTAGGGAATAACCGTCGCCACTTGGGTTTGTTGCAACATCACCTCCGACAACCACACGCCATACAGCGTTTTGTTCTGCTGCCACGGCAAATGCTTACGCCCATATTGCCGATACCATGCCAACACGTTTTTGGCAAAAGGCGCATCAACACTCGACTGCGCCAAAGGAAATTCGTTTTTTTCTTTTTTCATTGTGATAAATTAAGGTTCAATTTCAATGTAAATAGTAACTCAAGCGGTCAGATTTCGCGAAAAATTTGCAAAAATTTGAAAAAACCGCACCGCTTGTATAAGGATAAATATGACACCGATACTCGGTTTTCACCATGTTGCCATCATTGCCTCGGATTATGAAAAATCAAAACGGTTCTACACCCGAATTCTAGGTGCAGACATTATCGCAGAAACTTATCGGGCGGAGCGCCGTAGTTATAAACTGGATTTACGCTTTGCCGACGGCGCTCAAATTGAGCTGTTTAGTTTTCCCAATCCGCCTAAACGGGTTAATGCGCCCGAGGCTTGCGGCTTACGCCACCTTGCTTTTGCGGTTGCCGATGTCGAACAAGCCGTACGCTATTTAACGGCACAAGGTATTGAAGTAGAACCGATCCGTACTGATGAATTAACGGGTAGAAAATTTACCTTCTTTCGTGATCCCGACGATCTGCCTTTGGAGTGCTACGAGGTATCTCTATGATCTTCCCGCCTCTCTCATCAGGCATATTGCTGCGACGTTACAAACGTTTTTTAGCGGATGTTCAATTGCCGAATGGCGAACAAATCACCGTTCACTGCCCCAACACCGGCGCCATGACAGGCTGTGCCAATGCGGGTGATACCCTTTGGTTTTCAACCTCTGATAACCCGAAACGCAAATATGCACACACTTGGGAGCTGACCCAAACCCAAGGAGGCGATTTTATCTGTATCAATACGCAACGTGCCAATCAGCTTGTGGCGGAAGCCCTTGAGAATCAATGGATTGTTGAACTTGCCGATTATCATGAAATATGGGCGGAACAAAAATATGGTACAGAGAAGAGCCGAATTGATTTTCTGCTAAAAAAACAAGGATTTTCCGACTGTTTTGTTGAAGTGAAATCCACCACGCTTTTAACAGAAAACGGAATCGGTATGTTTCCCGATGCCAAAACCGAACGGGGGCAGAAACATCTTCGAGAGCTGGCAACCATTGCTCAACAAGGGCTGCAGGCGGTTATTTTGTTTGCCATTCTACATACGGGTATTCAGACTTTTGAGGTCGCAAGGCAGATCGACGGCAAATATGCCGACTTATTTGATCATGCCGCTACTGTTGGTGTAAAAACGTTACGATATAAAGCAAGAATCGTACTGGAAAACCAAATACCAACCGCCATGCTGTTAGACAGCCCGTTGTAAATCGTTGCCAATTTGCAAAATTAGCTTAAAATCCTACCGCTTGCGATGGGCTTCCATCGGCTTTTTATGAGAGAAAATTCATGTTAAACCAAGTTTCAAACAGTTTGCTGTTACCAAGCGGACTTCAATTATCCGATCTGACGAAAGTGTTAGATCATTTTTCTAGCCGTCAAATCGACTATGCCGATCTCTATTTTCAATTTAGCCAAGATGAGAGTTGGTCGTTAGAAGATAGCATTATCAAAGAAGGCGGTTTTTATATCGACCGTGGTGTCGGCGTGCGTGCTGTATCAGGGGAAAAAACGGGCTTTGCTTATGCCGATCAAATCTCGCTCAGCCAGCTTGAGCAGTGTGCAATGGCAGCTCGTAGTATTACGCAAGAAAGCGGTCGGTTGTTGGTAAAACCTTTCAAAGAAACGACCGCTATCAAACGTTATACCTCGATCAATCCCCTTGATACCTTAAGTCGTGAGCAGAAAGTTGAACTATTACACTTAGTCGATAAAGTGGCGAGAGCCGAAGATCCCCGTGTCATTCAAGTGAATGCAAATCTATCTGCCGTGTATGAAGAAATGTTAGTGTCAGCAACGGATGGCACTTTGGCAGCGGATATTCGCCCGCTAGTACGTTTATCTATTTCAGTATTAGTAGAACAGAACGGTAAACGCGAGCGAGGCAGTGCAGGGGCTGGCGGACGTTTTGGCTTGGAATGGTTCTTAGCTCCACACCACACAGGCGACAGTCGTGCTGTCTATCTTGCGAAAGAAGCAGTGCGACAAGCGGTTGTGAATTTAGGTGCAGTTGCTGCACCAGCCGGTTCAATGCCGATTGTGCTTGGAGCTGGCTGGCCTGGGATCTTACTGCATGAAGCGGTCGGACACGGTTTAGAAGGCGATTTTAACCGCAAAGAATCGTCAATGTTCACAGGCAGAATCGGCGAACTTGTGACATCACCGCTTTGTACCATTGTCGATGATGGCACTGTGCCGAATATGCGAGGTTCGATTACCGTTGATGATGAAGGTGTACCTTCACAACGTAATGTATTGATTGAAAACGGGATTTTAAAAGGCTATATGCAAGATAAGCTCAATGCTCGTTTAATGGGCGTTGCCCCAACAGGTAATGGTCGCCGTGAGTCTTATGCCCACTTACCAATGCCCCGTATGACCAACACCTATATGACAGAAGGCAATCACGAGTTCGACGAAATGATCGAGTCCGTGGAATTTGGTTTATATGCCCCCCACTTCAGTGGCGGACAAGTGGACATTACCTCTGGCAAATTCGTATTCTCAACGTCCGAAGCCTATTTAATCGAAAAAGGCAAAATCACTAAACCAGTCACAGGGGCAACCTTAATAGGCAGTGGTATCGAAGCCATGCAACAGGTGTCAATGGTCGGTAAAAAAATGGAGCTGGATTTAGGTATCGGCACTTGTGGTAAAGAAGGACAAAGCGTTCCGGTCGGTGTCGGACAACCGACGGTGAAGTTGGATAAGATTACTGTGGGGGGAAGGGGGTAGCCTTGCACGCTAAAGCGTACAAGGTTAAGCATAAGTGAGTCACTCCGTGACTCTAGATATATGGCAGTCCCAGCGGGACTGACTTATGTGTAACCCTGTATGGCTGTGCCGTGCAGGGTTGATAATCCGACATCTTTTCTATAAAACTTGCGATATAAAGCAACAAATAATGATGCTCTACGATAATTTTGTGATCCTTCTCGACAAATAAAAATATCTACTTGATGCCTTGCACGCTAAAGCGTACAAGGTTAAGCATAAGTGAGTCACTCCGTGACTCAGGAAGTATGACAGTCCCAGCGGGGCTGACTTATGTGTAACCCTGTACGGCTATGCCGTGCAGGGTATAAAGTCCTTACACGCTAAAGCGTACAAGGTTAAGTATAAGTGAGTCACTCCGTGACTCTAGAAGTATGCAGTCCCAGCGGGACTGACTTATATGTAACCCTGTACGGCTGTGCCGTGCAGGGTATTTGTCGGAGGCTAAATGAGTTATACCAAAGCAATTTATCACATTATTTTTCGTACCAAATCGGGCATACCTGCAATTACAGAAAAATATGAGAAAATTTTATATACATTCATTTGGAAGTTTATAAAAGAGAGAAAATCTGTTTTATATCGTGTGAATGGGATGCCCGATCATATTCATTTACTTGTCGATTTACACCCTACCATTTCTGTATCCGCATTTGTTCAGCAATTAAAAAATGCCACACACCTTTTAGTTGAACGTCATAAAGAAGAATTTCCACTTTTTACTGCTTGGTCGGTTGGCTATTGTGCCTTGACATATAGTGAACGAGATAAAATGCAGATCATCAATTACATTAAGAACCAAAAGGAACATCATAAAACACAGGATTTCCTAGATGAAGTTAAAGTCTTAATGATTGAAAGTGGTATAGAGATTAACGAAAAGTTTTTTGAGAGAGATCTCTAGAGTAAAAGACAGTATCAATGTTTAACCCTGTACGCCTATGCTAGGCAAGGCTATAATAAGCCCCAATTCAAATACAAAGGAAAAACCAAATGGCTTGGGTACAAATTCGTTTAAATAGTACAGACAGAGAAGCTGAGAAGATCAGTGATTTTTTAGAAGATATTGGGGCTGTGTCCGTGACGTTTATGGACAGCCAGGATACGCCGATTTTTGAACCGCTGCCGGGAGAAACCCGTCTTTGGGGCAATACCGATGTGGTCGCATTATTTGATGCGGAAACCGATATGAAAGCGATTGTATCGGCATTGATTGAAAGCAAATTGGTTGTAGCCGATTTTGCACATAAAATTGAGCAAATTGAAGATAAGGATTGGGAACGGGAATGGATGGATAATTTCCACCCGATGCAATTCGGAAAACGTTTGTGGATCTGTCCAAGCTGGCGTGAAGTGCCGGATCCGAATGCAGTCAATGTGATGTTAGATCCCGGTTTGGCGTTTGGTACGGGAACGCACCCGACCACCGCACTCTGTTTAGCGTGGTTAGATGGTTTAGACTTAACGGGTAAAACTGTGATTGACTTTGGTTGTGGCTCAGGGATTTTGGCGATTGCCGCCCTTAAATTAGGGGCAAAACAGGCAATTGGTATCGACATCGATCCGCAGGCAATTCTAGCCAGCCAAAATAATGCTGAAGCAAATGGGGTAGCGGATAGATTACAGCTATTTCTTGCCAAAGATCAGCCGAAAGATTTAATTGCGGATGTGGTGGTCGCGAATATTTTAGCAGGGCCGTTAAAAGAGCTTGCACCACAAATTATCACGCTTGTTAAACCTGACGGGGATTTAGGGCTTTCGGGGATTTTAGCCACACAAGCGGAATCGGTTTGCGAAGCCTATCAAGATGCCTTTGTACTTGATCCTGTGGTGGAAAAAGAAGAGTGGTGTCGCATTACCGGTGTGAAGAAATAAGAAGACGGCGGGTAAATCCCGCCGATTTTTTAACGATTTAACAGTTTTTGCACTAATTCCGATACTATCGGCAGTTCCGTATACCCCTCTCTATCCAAAAAATGCCCGCCTGTCGGCAAACGAATATAGTCTGCTTTTAAATGTTTCGCCAAGTCGTCGCTATATTGATACGGTACGACCGTATCATCAAGTGAGGCCACGACATAGGATTTAAACGGTTGGCAGTCCGGTGAAATCGCATACACATTAGAAAAAGTAGTTAGTTCGGGCAGAGTTGGTAGAGGTTGATAAAAGCCTGAAACAAATACTGCGCCTTTCGGTTTTAAAAAATTTCGCGCTAAAAAGTTAAGCCAAGTGATACAACCTAAGCTGTGTCCGACAACCACCGTCTCATCATCGATGGTAACGTGTTCTTCCAAATGCCTCAGCCATTTATCCGGATTCGGATGACTAGAATCAGGCATATTCAAGCTATGACATTCCACCCCGATTTTTGCTAATTCCTGTTCTAACCACGGAAACCAATGTTTGTCCGCCGATGCGGTATAACCGTGAACAATATAGACTTTTGCCATAAATTTGCAAAAAAAGGCAAAGATCAGACCGCTTGATATGAAATAATTAGTGCAATGTTTTAAGTGCAGAGACGAGTTGTTGATAACGCTGATATTTTTGTTGATAGGCGTCAAAATGATCGGGATTTGGCTGCACTTGACGCATTGCTTGCTGCAATAGTTCTGGGGGATTTTCGCCAGCGGCTTCCATTGCCATCATTGCTGCCCCTAAGCAACCTGTTTCTTCAATATTTGGCACTTCTAATGTCATTCCCGTTAAATCCGCCAGCATTTGCAACCAAATTGGTGATTTCGTTGGTCCGCCTGTAACCCGTAGTATCTGAGTATTCGGGAAGCGTTGTAACATGCGGTTGAGATGGTGCATTAAGCTGAACAGTACCCCTTCGTAAATGGTTTGGAGTAGATGAGCTTGTGTATGGTGTGCTTGTATTCCATAGAAGCCTGCTTGCATACCTAAACCTGCGTTAGAACCATAAAGGAATGGGACAAACAGTACAGAGCTAGCGGCAGGCGCGAGTTCGGCAATCGTTTTATTAATGTGGGCGTAATCTAAATTCCACTGTTTTATAAACCATTCTAAATTACCCGCTGAAGTTGGGCTGGCTTCGTGGACGATAAATTTGCCGGCTTGTGCATAACGTCCGTAAACAAACGGTAAATTTTGGTTTGGATCAAGGTAGTCTGTGATACCGCTGACGACTGACCAAGTGCCAAGTACAGCATTGAGCTTGGTTTCATCATCCAGCCCTGCACATAATGCGGTAGAAACAACATCAAATAAGCCGCCGACCACGGGTGTTCCTACCGCTAAACCACAAAGAGCGGAAGCCTGTTCGGTCACATAACCTGCCACTTGGTTTGGGGCGATCACAAGCGGTAATTTATCAATGATTTCTTGCAAGCCAAGTATTTCAGCAAGTTGGGGATCGTATTTTCCTTCTGCCATATTGTAGAGATTGGACTCGGAAATATTGGTTTCTTCACAATGTAGTTCACCAGTAAGGCAAAAGCGTAAGTAGTCGTGTGACATTAATACAGAACCGATTTGTGCATAACGTTCCGGTTCGTGTTCTTTTATCCAACGTAAAATGGAAACGGGGTGTCCTGTCCATAAGGTTTGGCGGGTGATTGGGTAGAGTTTTTCCGGTATGCCCTCTTTTTGCCACTGTTTAACGATGTCGATAGAACGTTGGTCGGAAGATAAGATTGCCCTGCCTAGCGGTTGTTTATTTTTATCCAGTAAAAACGCACCTTTTCCCTGAGCTGAAATGCCTACTCCTTTGATTGCGGTTGGTTCTACACCACTTTTTTCAAGTGTTTGGCGAATAACATTGGCACAGACTTGCCAAAGTTGAGGCATATCCCGTTCGGCGTAACCTGCTTTTTCGCTGATTACTGCCACATTTTCACGAGCCAATCCGCAGATTTGTCCGTGGCGATCAAACAGTGCCGCTTTCATGAAAGTGCCACCGCAATCAATGCCTAAGTAGTAGTTCATTTGAATTCCTTGAATGATTATATTGTCTTTGCTGTAATTGAAAAATGTAAGCCTAACGCCTGCAGTATTTTTAAAATGGTGTCAAAACGAGGTTTTTCGCTAGATAACGTTTTATATAAACTTTCTCTCCCGATCCCTGTTTTTTCAGATAATTCCGACATTCCTTTTGCTCTTGCTACGGTATTTAGTGCTTGAATAAACTCTTCTGTTGAGCCTTCTTCAAGTACAACCGCAAGGTAATCGGCCATCATTTTTTCGTTTTTAAGATAACGTGCTGCATCAAATTCTCTAGTTTTAATCATATTAAGCCTCATTTCTAATTTGTTGCCACAATGCTTTCGCTGTTTGAATATCTTTTTGCTGATTAGATTTATCTCCTCCACAAATGAGTAAATAAGTAATATCAGCTTCTCTGGCATAATAAATTCGGTAGCCTTTGCCTTTATCTATACGCATTTCAAATACGCCATTACCGACAGATTTGCTATCGCCAAAGTTACCTAATTTAGCGCGTTCAATACGAGCTAATATGGATACTAATGCAATAGGATCTGTAAGATTATCTAACCATCGAGCAAAGATTTCCGTTTCTTTAATTATATACATTTTCACCCCAATTGTATAGTTAAGTATACATGTCATTTTTTATAGGGGAATAACATAATCTAGATAAGAAGACTTTCAATGATCAAACGGCATTTTTTCGACAGCGATCGTAAAAATAACTTTTGATACTTGATGTTGTAAAAACTGCTTATTTAGAGGATTGATAAAGTAAATAGTAGGGTGGTATTTGTACCACCCTACGATATTAAATCCCTTTATCCATAGAGCTAATTAACCGTTTTCCTTATTTTACTTCGCTAGCCCATCAATTTTCTCAACTAATTCACTGCCGTTTTTCTCAATAAAGGCTTTGCGAACATCCGCTTCAATGATGGCTTTAAACGGTTTGTTATCCACTTCTTCAATCACTTCGATACCGGCTTTTTGTAACTTAGTAATAATGTCTTTTTCATTCTCTAAGTTAAGTTGGCGTTGGTAGTTGCCGGCTTCTTTGGCAGAATCAAGAATCGCTTGTTGTAGTTCAGGAGAGAAGCTATCAAATTTCGCTTTGTTCATGACCACAATTAACGGAGTATAGCCGTGATTGGTTAAACTTAAATGTTTTTGTACTTCGTAAAGTTTAGCTGACCAGAAAATACCGATTGGGTGTTCTTGTGCATCTACCGCTCGAGTTTCAAGGGCGGTATAAAGCTCGGATAACGGCATTGGTACCGGATTGGCGCCGAGTAACGTAAACGCTTGAATGTACATCGGGTTTTGATTAGTGCGGACTTTTAATCCCTTAATATCTTCAGGTGTTTTAACCGGGTGCTTAGAGTTAGTAAATGAACGGAAGCCCACTTCCCAGAAGGCCAAGCCTTTTAGTCCTTGTGCTTCTAAATCTTTTAATAAACCTTGACCGATTTCGCCGTCTAACACGGCATAAGCGTGTTCACGGTTTTTAAAGATAAACGGAATATCGATCACGTTTAATTTCGGCTCTAAACCGGAAAAATTCGGCGAACCTGACATTTCAATATCAATAGTACCGCCACGTACCGCACCGATCATCGTTTGAGCGTTTCCTAAGGTACTATCCGGGAACAAGCTCAATTTAATTTCGCCTTTACTTTTTTCTTTAAGTAAATCATTGAATTTTTTTGCTGCGGTATGCTGTGTGTCGCTACGAGGAGCCTCATAGCCAAAACGTAAAGTTGTTTCCGCATTTGCAGAACCTGCAAACATCACAGCTGAAGCAATTAATGTACTTAAAGTTTTCAAATTAAACAGTTTCATAGTGTTCTCCTATGGATAGTTAAGGTTGCATCCACGAAAGTGGCGTTAAAATTAATGATGGGAAGAAAACAAAGGCAAATAACAACGCCACCATCATCAACATATATGGCAGAATACCTTTAGCGGCTTGGTCAAACGGTAGTTTGGAAACACCGGTAATAACGTTCAGCACGTTACCGACAGGCGGGGTAATCAAGCCGATGGAAGTATTTAAGATAAACAGTACGCCGAAATAAACGGGATCAATTCCCGCTTCTTCCACCAACGGCATTAATACCGGGGTGAGGATTAAGACGGTTGGAGTTAAATCCATCACCATCCCGATAATAAATACGGCGATCATAATCACCACAAGTAATAATGTTGGTGAGTCGATGAGCGGTTCGAGTAATTCCGTCATCATCTGCGGTAATTCTGCCACCGTAATTAACCACCCTGTGACATTCGCCGCAGCGACAAGGAACATGACAACCGCAGTCGTTTTTCCTGCATTGAGTAAGACTTTATACAGATCTTTTAACTTGAGTTCACGATAAACAAAGAGCGATACAATCAACGCATAGAATGTCGCAACCGCCCCGGCTTCAGTCGGGGTAAACATACCGGAACGGAAACCGCCGATAATAATCACAGGCAACAACAACGCCCAAATACTGTTTTTGAAGGAAATACAGAGCTCTTGCTTGGTTGCTTTTGAGAAGGTCATTAAATCGAGACGTTTTGCCTGCCACCACCAAAGTACGGCTAAACAAATCCCCATCATAATACCGGGGAAAATACCCGCTAAGAATAATTTGGTAATAGACACACCGCTGGCAACGCCGAAGACAATAAACGGAATAGACGGTGGAATAATCGGGGCGATAATCCCTGCCGTACCGATTAAGCCTGCGGATTTATCGACAGGATAGCCCGTCGTTTTCATCATCGGTAACAGCATTGCAGCGACTGCGGCTGTATCGGCTACGGCAGAACCTGACAGGCTCGCCATAATCATTGCGGCTAAAATCGCAACAAAGCCCAAGCCACCGCGTTTATGTCCGACCAATTTCATCGGCAGATCAATAATTCGTTTGGATAGCCCGCCCTCATTCATAATTTCACCGGCAAGAATAAAGAACGGAATTGCCATTAACGAGAAGCTGTCCGCACCGCTGACAATTTGTTGGGCAAGAATTTGCGCATCAAACAGATCAAGATGTAGCATTAATGCCACGCCACAAACTAAAAGAGCAAAAGCTACCGGCACACCTAAAATAATCGCCCCCAATAATACGGAAAGGAAAATTACCACTGTCATTTGTCTTCTCCTTTAACAAGTATTGCAACGGTTGACACAAGTCGTGCCGCAATAAGTATTGCGATTAACACGCCTGACACCACGGCAGCAAGATAAGTTACTCCGGTCGGAATTTCAGAAATCGGCGATAAATTATTGATATTTAATTGAAATTGAATCCAACCACCCTGTACGATTAAATAGCAACAGAACAGCATAATGCCATCGGTCAACAGGCGGAGCATATGGCGTTTCAACGGGGAAAGTTTGTCGGTGAGCATAGTGACGCTGACATGCTGATTATCGCTAAAGGCAAGAATCGCACCTAAGAAGGTAAGCCACACAAACAAATAACGGGACACTTCTTCCGTGACGTTAATGCTGCTATTAAAACCATAGCGCAGCACCACATTTAAAAAAACCAAGCAAGCCATTGTCGCTAAAATAAGCACGACGAGAAACTCCAAGGCTTTGCCGGCATAAAGAGCTAGGGATTTCATATTACACCTCAAGTTCGCTGATTGCGATTTTGACGACAATTTTGCGGATCATTTCCGTGCCGTCATAAATGGCGGTACGGTGAGCATCTTCAGGAAAAAAGACTGCAAAATTGCCTGCGACACAGTGCAGTTCGTTTTCGTTTGCCACTTCCGCATAGTATTGAATATCTCGTTGAGGATCATAGGCGACCGCAATCGGGTTATGTCCTAAATCTACCGCCGTCGCCATAATTTCTTTGCCTCGATGCAAATACTGTACATCTAAGTAGTGACGATGAACTTCAGGTTGGTAAGCTGTTTTAGCTTTGGTTTCTAAATCAAGTACCTGAACATAGATAAGATCGCCCTTAAGTGGATAACGCCCCGCTTCAAGACGATCAAAGTCCGTATTTTGCAAATAATCAAAGGCAAATTGAATGGCTTGCGGATATTGGCTTTTGTTTACTTTGGAAATGTGACCGAAGAACATGTTGCTCTCCTTTTTGTAAAAAAGATAGAAAATCAGACCGCTTGTATCTTACAACGACTTCAATTTCGCCCAAACCGTATCATCCACAGGAATACCGTTGGCTTTGTTCTCTGCCAAGATAGTGGTAAATTCGTGTCCCGGTAAACGTACGGCCACATTCGGATCGGAACGTTCTGCGGTGCGGACATAATCCATAATCCGTTCAAGTTTCTCTTCCTTGGTTTTGCCATCAATTAAGCGATCAACTTCAATGGCAATAAAGATTTGTGAAACGCAATATTCATCATCTTTGTCTTCTGTTACCGCAGCAGTCGATAAACCGTTAGAAAGTAAGGTGGCAATCATATCCAGCACAATAGATAAACCGGAGCCTTTCCAGAAACCTGCCGGTAACAAACGACGGTTTTTCTCAACGGTTCCCGGATCGCGAGTGAGATTGCCGTCATCATCAAACCCGGCATCGACGAAGGTTTGGCGACCGGCTAAACGATGAACTTCCAACATACCGTAAGAGTACATGGAACAAGACATATCAACCATAGTAATCGGGTTACTCGGCACTGCAATGATTAACGGGTTTGTTCCGATACGGCACTCTTTGGCTCCCCAAGGCGGCATCACCGCAAGGGCGTTTGTCCAACAGATACCGATATAGCCTTTCTCCGCTGCCTGCCAGCCGTAACCGCCGCCACGCATCCAGTGATTGGCATTTTTTAACGCCACGACGCCGATACCGAATTGATCGGCAATTTCCATGGCTCTGTCCATCATTTTTTTAGCGGTTAAGTTACCGATAGCTTGATGAGCATCCCATTGCTCAATCGCACCCAGTGAAAGTACCTTAGTCGGCACTGCATCAGGAATGATATCGCCCTTTTCTAATTGTTGGATAAAGCGAGGGAAACGGTTAACTCCATGGGAATAAACACCTGCTTGAGTGGTATCTGCAAACATCGTTGCACAATCTTCAGCAATCTCTTCACGTACATTGCGTGCAAGTAGTACACGTTTAAATTCGGCTTTAAGTTCGGAATAGGATACTTTCATTGGAACCTCTTTATTTCACATAGTAAAATGATGTTCCACAAATTAAACCTAAAAAGGTTAAAAGTCAATCAAACCATAAATTTAAAAATGTTTATAAATCAATTAGTTATTTGTAAATTTTCGATTTTGTGAGCAAGATCTCATTTTTGTGAGATTGCATTTCAAAATATGAAACAGGAGAGTGTTATGATAAACATCACAACATATATCAGGAGAAAAGAATGACAGAAGAAAAAAGTGGTGGAAATCAAAGTCTTATACGTGGTTTACGTTTGATGGATATTTTAAGTAACTTTCCGAACGGTTGCCCGTTGGCAAAATTGGCTGAAATTGCACAATTGAATAAAAGCACGGTTCACCGCCTGTTACAAGGCTTACAAAATGAAGGTTATGTGAAACCGGCAAGTTCGGTCGGTAGCTACCGTTTAACCACAAAGTGCCTCAGCCTCGGACAGAAAACCCTTACTTCCATGAATATCATTCACTTGGCGTCCCCTCATTTGGAGCGGTTGAACCTTACTCTAGGGGAAACCGTTAACTTTTCCAAACGGGAAGATGATCATGCGATTATGATTTATAAGCTTGAACCGACTTTAGGTATGATGAAAACCCGTGCTTACATCGGACAACATTTACAACTTTATTGCTCGGCAATGGGTAAACTGTATTTGGCTTATGAAGAGAATCAAGATTATTTGGAACGTTACTGGCATGCCCATACCAGCCAAATAAAGCAATTAACCTGCAAAACGATTACCGATATTCACACTATGCGTCAGGAATTAAATGAGATTGTACAATCCGGATTTGCAATGGATAGGGAAGAAAATGAACTTGGCGTGTGTTGCCTTGCCGTACCGGTATTTAACCATTTGGGGAAAGTGGAGTATGCCATTTCGGTCTCTACTTCAATTCATCGTTTAAATGATAATACCCTGCACGATTTTCTCACTGAAATTCGCCACACGGCACAAGCAATTTCACAGGAATTAGGCTGGAACTAAAACAGCAAGCGGTCTGATTTTATAAAAATTTTGCAAAAATAAACCAAAATCAGACCGCTTGTAAAACGCATTATGCCCAATATTTATCAATTTCGGCACGAATCGCTTCGGCGGTTGCTCTGCCTTTTTCGCCGACTAAGGCTCGACCTGCAATAAAGGCTTTGGCGTTTTTGATCTCTTTAAACAGGTGAATATCTTCCGGCACGATACCGCCTGTAATCGATAATTCTAAGCCTTTCGCAGAAAGTTGTTTCATTAATTCAATATCTTCTGCTGTCCAGCCTTTGCCTGCTAATTCAGCATCGCGTGAGCGGTGGTAGATAGCTTGTTTTATGCCTAAATCTACCCACTCTTGGGCATCTTTTTCGACCGTCCAGTTACCGTAAATTTCGATTTGAATCTCTTTTTTCACTTTTAACTCAGGGTGAGCGGCATTGAACTCATCCGCCACTTTTTTACATGCGGCTTTGGTGGCAGGGTGTGCGGCGGCAGAAACGGTCAGCCAATCTGCCCCTGCTTCAAACGCCATTTTTGCCAGAATTGCACCGCCGTCGGTGGTTTTTAAGTCACACACGATGATGTGATTTGGATGTAATGCACGCAAGGTAGAAATCGCTTTCATACCTTCTGCAAAAGCTAAAATTGTGCCACATTCGATGATTTCGACTAAACTTTCTGCCTGTTTTGCGTCAGCGACCGCTTTTTCGAGGCTGAAGGAGTCGAGGGCGATTTGGAGAAGGGGTTTTGACATAATATGTTCCTTTTGAATATTTGAAAATGAGCGAATACAAGCGGTGAGATGTTAGAAAAAATTTGCAAAAAATCACGCAAATCGCACCGCTTGAAAATGGGGTTAACCATTCAATGCCGCGTCAATTACCGCATAAACGTCGTCTGCAGTTTTACAACGGCGGATTTTATCTAAATCAACGCCCGTGTCGCTATCCGGATCATCAAGCACTTGGGTGATTTCCATTAACCCTTGCATATGTTGATCCGAGTCACTGCCGGCAAGGGCGATGAGGACATCCACCGGATCGTCTTCGCCTTCAAAATAAATCGGTGCCGCTAAGGTGACTAAGGAAAATGCGGTGCGTTTTACGCCGTCTTCCGGACGGGCGTGCGGCATTGCCAACCCCGGTGCTAAAATGATGTACGGTCCCATTTCATTAATACATTTGATGATGGTGTCGTAGTAACGGGCTTCTACCGCACCCGATTGAATCAACGGGTCGACGGCGATTTTAATCGCCTCTTGCCATGTTGCGGCAGATTGGTTGAGTTTAACCGAATTATTTTCAATTAACGACTGTTTTAAATTCATACAATACCTCTCGGATAAATTCCCCCTTTATCAAAAGGGGGTAGGACTTGCTATTTTGCGTTATGTTTATTGATTAACTCAACCAGTTCATCACCGAATGAGTTCGGATTCAACATATTTTTCACGCCTAAGAATGCTTTACCTTCAGGTACATCAATTTCAGCCGCTAAGTGTTGAGATGAAACGATAATATCCACTTCGTTTAATTTGCCTTTGTAGTCCGTTACGGCACAAGAGTCCATAATATTCGGGATACCACGTTTATCTAGGTAGCCTTTGATCTTCATTTTCATCATCATGGACGAACCTTG
>JBGXMX010000028.1:0-2922 GCA_041809245.1 Glaesserella sp. | reverse complement strand
TTGATGGTGTGTTTCAGCACACGTTAAAAACGTGCGCTACCGGATGGTTAATGAGCACTCTTATAAATGCTTTGTCAATAATCTGAAAGAGATGGGGCTACCATCTCTTTCACTATCAGATTTAGAATGCGACGCTCTCTTTCAAGCTGACCGTCAAGTTAAACACTAAATTATCCGCACTGCCGTCTTTACTGTCTAAACAGTAATAACCTTCACGCTCAAATTGATAACCTTGTTCTGCTTTTGCATTCGCTAAACTTGGCTCAACAAAACCTTGTTTAACCACTAACGACGTTGGATTTACCACAGAGCAAATATCTTCTTCCGCACCCGGATTGGCTACGGTAAACAAGCGGTCGTAAATACGGAACTCCGCAGGTTTATTATGTACCGCAGATACCCAATGAATTACGCCTTTCACTTTGCGTCCGTCCGCAGGATTTTTGCCTAAGGTTTCAGGATCGTAGCTGCAATAAATTGTCGTGATCTTACCGCTTGTATCTTTTTCTACACGTTCCGCTTTAATCACATAGGCATTACGCAAACGTACTTCTTTGCCTAACACAAGGCGTTTATATTGTTTGTTTGCTTCTTCACGGAAGTCTGCTTCATCAATGTAAAGTTCACGGGTAAACGGCAATTCACGGCTACCAAGCTCTTCACGATTTGGATGATTTGGTGCAGTTAGCCACTCTTCGCCTTCAAAGTTTTCAATCACCACTTTAACAGGGTTAATTACAGCCATTGCACGTGGTGCGTTGGTATTGAGGTCATCACGAATACAAGACTCTAACGCACTGTATTCCACCACGTTATCTTGTTTTGTCACACCAATACGACGGCAAAATTCACGAATAGAAGCTGGGGTATAACCACGACGACGCAAGCCCGAAATTGTCGGCATACGAGGGTCGTTCCAACCATCGACAATACCGTCATTTACCAATTTCAACAGCTTACGTTTAGAGGTTAATGTGCCTTCTAAATTTAAACGTGAAAATTCATACTGATGAGGTAGTGGACGTTCAATCGAAATGTTTTCTAATACCCAGTCATACAAACGGCGGTTGTCTTGGAACTCCAATGTACAAATAGAGTGGGTAATACGCTCAATCGCATCCGAAATACAGTGGGTAAAGTCGTACATCGGGTAAATGCACCATTTATCGCCCGTTTGGTGGTGGCTTGCAAATTTGATGCGATACAATACAGGGTCACGCATTACGATAAATGGCGAAGCCATATCAATTTTCGCACGTAAGCTCATTTTCCCTTCTTCGATTTCGCCGTTTTTCATTTTCTCGAATAACGCTAAGTTTTCTTCAATCGGGCGATCACGATATGGGCTGTTTTTACCTGGCTCAGTTAATGTACCACGATATTCACGCATTTCGTCAGGCGATAGTTCATCCACATAAGCTAAGCCTTTGTTAATTAATTCAATCGCATAGCCGTAAAGCTGATCGAAATAATCAGACGCATAACGTGGTTCACCTTCCCACTCAAAGCCTAACCATTTCACATCTTCTTTGATTGAATCAACGTATTCCACGTCTTCTTTAACGGGGTTGGTATCGTCAAAACGTAAGTTACATAAGCCTTTGTAATCTTCTGCAATCCCGAAGTTTAAGCAGATAGATTTAGCGTGACCGATATGTAAATAACCGTTCGGCTCAGGTGGGAAACGAGTATAGACGTTATTATGTTTTCCTGATGCTAAATCTTCATCAATGATATGGGTAATAAAGTTGGCACGAACATCGTGATGTTCGTCGTGTAAAATCTCTTCGTTGCTCATAATCGCTCTCTTACTGGTAAAAATAACGAAACATTCTACACGCGATTAAGGCGAACTCAAAATAGTTAGCCCGATTTGTGATAAAAATTGACTAAAAAACCACTAACCCCTACAATTTGCTTCCGCTTATAACCTACTACAAGCGGTAGGTTTCCTCCAAAAATTTGCAAACACATCTCATATTATTAAGGAACCTAAAATGAAAAGATCCCTGTCGATTGAATTTTCTCGTGTTACTGAAGCTGCTGCATTAGCCGCATTTGCTTGGCTGGGGCGAGGAAATAAAAATGCCGCCGATGACGCAGCCGTTAAAGCCATGCGTTTTCTGTTAAACCAAATGGAAATTCGTGGTGAAGTGGTTATTGGCGAGGGGGAAATTGATCAGGCTCCAATGCTTTATATCGGTGAAAAAATCGGGCTATGTCGCCCGGAAGATACCGAAGTGACGATTGCAGTCGATCCGATTGACGGCACAAGAATGACAGCCATGGGGCAGGCGAATGCACTCTCCGTACTTGCAGCCGGTGGGAAAAATACGTTCTTACAAGCGCCAGATATGTACATGGAAAAATTAGTCGTGGGCAGTGAAGCCAAGGGAATGATTGATTTAAATCTCCCTATTGAGCAAAACTTACGTCGTGTCGCTTCTAAAAAAGGAAAACTTCTTTCTCAATTAACCGTTGCGGTGTTAGATAAACCGCGCCATAAAGATGTGATTGCCGAAATGCAAAAATTAGGCGTGCGTGTGATGGCGATTCCGGATGGTGATGTTGCGGCTGCGGTACAGTGCTGTTTACCGGAGTCAAATTTAGATATGCTTTACGGTATCGGCGGTGCGCCGGAGGGCGTGGTGGCAGCGGCGGCTGTGCGGGCATTAGGCGGCGATATGCAGGCTCGTTTGATACCTCGCAATCAGGTAAAAGGCAATACGCTTGAAAATTTTGGCTATGCTGAAAAAGAGATTAGTCGCTGTGATGCGTTAAATGTACCGATTAATGAAGTGTCAAAACTCGAAGAGTTGGTGCGAGACGATAATTTGGTCTTCTCTGCCACAGGGATTACTTCGGGCGATTTGCTCAAAGGGATTCAGCGCAAAGGGAATTTGGCGATGACGGAAACCTTAT
>JBGXMX010000027.1:0-9141 GCA_041809245.1 Glaesserella sp. | reverse complement strand
TTATGAATATGAGGAGCTTTAAGTATATTTCAAGTTATTTGCAATATTCCTTTCCAAATAGGGCTAGCTCGTAGATTACGCTAAACTTAAACAAGCAGGCATTGAAATCATTTGCTGTCTACCAACTCGAATTCATAAGAATTGGGGAAAAATATTTTGGCTTTAATAGGTTTTGATGAAGAGAGACTTTACCTATGAAAGAAATGGGCGTGTCGGTGGGTAATAACATTTCTGTGATCGACTATGTGAAAAGCATGCAGGAATTGATTGATGAGATAAGGAAAATGCTGTTTGGATTTACATTCAAACGGCATTTACTTAGGGGCTTTTTTATAAAGAGCGGTAGGATTTTGCGAAGTTTTTTCAGTTTGCAAATTTCTTTCAAAATCCCACCGCTTGCCCTAAACCACTCTATCCAGCCTCGTCTTCACTTCCTTCCACTGGGGCATCACTTGTCCCATTAGGCGGTAAAAGCGTTCGCTGTGGTTGTGTTCGGCGAAGTGGCAGAGTTCGTGCAAGATCACATAATCAATGCACTCTTTCGGGGCTTTGATTAGGTGGGGGTTAAGGCATAGTGAGCCTTGAACGGAGCAACTTCCCCAACGGGTTTCCATTGTGCGTAAGCGAATGTGAGGGATTGTCGTAACCCAAAAGGTTTGCGGTAGCAGCCAATTTAAACGTTCGGCAAAAATCTGTTTGGCTTTTTGTCGATACCATTTATCCAAACATTGTTGGACTTGCCGTGTCGTTTTTTCTCGCACAGACACTTCCAACTGCCCACGCCATAAGCGGACTTGGTTGGGTTTATTTGGCGTTTCATATACTTTTAACAGATATTGTCGCCCTAGATAACGATGGCTTTCGCCGCTGATATATTGCCGTTCAGCAAGCGGTGGGTTTTGTTGAAAAAATTGCAACTGGTCGGCAATCCACTGACTTTGTTTGCTAATGGCAAAAATCAGCTTATTTCTGACCACTGGTGGTGGCACATAAGCAATGATGTCGCCTGTGGGCTGCACGGTTAGGCGTAGCCGTTTATATTTGGCATTCTTGACCAAGCGAACGGTAAAATGTTGGTCGCCATAAGGAATGATAACGCTATCAAACTTATCCATTTGAACGCCCAACTCGCACAATTTGTACTATCCGTTCGACAATCTCTTTAGCTTGCAGCATACCGCTACCGTTGGCTTGGCAGATTTTAAACATCATCGGCAGCAACTGCTTGCGAATGTCTTTTTCCACTTGTTCTAGGTTGATAGAGTGTTCGCTCAAACAGCGTAAAACCACCTGATCGATCTCAAAAGCCAAATCCACCCAAAAGCCTTCGCCTTGCGACAGGGTTTCAGGTAAGACCGTTTTAAATACGCCGAAATAGGCTTGTGCTGCATAGTTGCCGCCAAAGCGGTTGGGAATATCGGGCAATTTACGTTCTGCCATTTGTTCTTCAAATTCTTTAAACAGTAGATACTGTTTTATCGGGTGGTCGAACAAGGCTTCGGCTTCTTCAATAGCTTGCTGTAATAACTCAGAAAAACGGGCTTTGGCATAAGGATCGTTGTCAAAATCAATCTCAAGACTACGAGCAATACGAGAGCGAATTTTATCGGCTTCGTTGCGTGTTTTGGTGTCGTTCCACGTTTGATATTCCGTTTTGCCCATTTTATTGACCGCATAAATGCCGTCTGCTTCTTTTACGCCTAAGGCAACCACGTGCTTATCAATTAACTGCTCAACTTGATGGGCATATTCGCGATAATCCACTTGCTCGCCGGCGTCTTGTTGTGCCAAACGGCGTAGTTGGGCAAAAAAGGCGGCGGTGTTTTTATATAAAGTGCGGTCGGCATCGGTAAAGTTTTTGTCCTGATAAAAAGTTTCCGATTGCAACGCCACTTGTAAACAGCGGTTAAAGGCGGTTAAGGCACGGTAGAAATCATCTCGTATTTTGCTGTTTTTATCGAAAAACAGACCGCTTGTCGGGTCGAGTTGCATAGTTGGAATGAGCTTGCGGCGAAGTTGCTCCAGATCCATTTTATTTTCAACCTCGGCAAACATCGCCCAAAGTGCTTGATACAAACTCGGCAAACGCAGGTATTCGCTTTGCATCGAACGATAAAGCCCGGCCAAATCCTCAATGGCATAACCGCCTTGTGTTCGGTTGGCTAAATCTTGGTATTTGGCAATGGTTGTGTCCAGCTCTTTTAAAATGCCCTGATAATCCACCAACAGCCCGTACTCTTTTTGTTTATGCAAGCGATTTACCCGTGCAATCGCTTGAATAAGGTTATGCTGTTTTAACGGCTTATCAATGTACAACACCGCATTACTCGGCTCGTCAAAGCCCGTGAGCAACTTATCCACCACAATCAACAAACGCAACGGACTGTCAGGATCGGCAAAACGGCTTAACACTTGCTGAGTATAACTTTCTTCATCGCCTTGCACGTTGGCAGCCCACCAACGCACCACTTCATCACTTGCCTGTTCGTCAAGCTGCGTATTCCCTTCACGGCTATCAGGCGGACTAATCACCACCGCACTATCAAACAAGCCGATCTCATTCAAATACCGCTGATAACGAATTGCTGTCGCTTTGCTTTCGCAAGCCAGCTGACCTTTTAAGCCTTGCGGAATTTTATTCGCCAAATGTTCCGCAATATCCAACGCAATTAAATGAATACGATCATCAGCTTGATAAATCTGTCCTTTACGCGAAAATTTGCGTTTTAAATCCGCTTTTTGCCCTTCGTTTAACGACTTGGTAATCCGCTCAAACCAGTTATCAATCGCCTGTTCATTCACCGACAATTCAGGGATCCGCTCTTCATAAAGCAATGGCGTTACCGCCTTATCTTCCACCGCACGTTGCATCGTATAAGCGTGAATGATGTTGCCGAATTTTTGTGTGGTTTCATCATCTTTTAACAACGGCGTACCGGTAAAGGCAACAAAAGCCGCATTAGGCAAGGCTCGCCGCATTGCCATATGATTTTCGCCGCCTTGTGTGCGATGTCCTTCATCAATCAGCACAATAATGTTCGCACTCGGATTAAAACATTCCGCTTGGTTAATTGCCGTGTTAAATTTCTGCATTAACGAAAAAATAATGCGTTCATTGCCGGAACCGATTTGCTCGGCTAATCGCTTGCCGGTGGTTGCCATTGCATTTTTACGATCTCGCTTGGTCGCCAGTTCGCCACTGTTATAAAAAGTGCTGCTCAACTGATGTTCTAAATCCACCCGATCCGTCACCACGATAATTCGGCACTGTTTTAGGGCAGGGTGGAGCAATAAGGCTTTCGAGAAAAAGACCATCGTAAACGACTTGCCCGAACCTGTGGTGTGCCAAATTACACCGCCGTTTCTCGCCCCTTTTTCGCTTTGCGACATTACTCGTTCAATTAAGCATTTCACCCCAAACACTTGCGGATAACGGGCGACAATACGGCTGTGCGATTTGCGGTCAAACAGACTGAAATAGCGGATCATCTCAAACAAACGATCTTTGCGTAACAGGCTAATCAGCAAGCTGTCTTGCCCTGTTACTGCCAGTTTTCCCTGAGCGGTAAGTTGTTGATACCACACCTGATCTTCGGATTTTGGCAAAAGAGCGGTCAGATTTTCGGTTGAAATTGCAAGGTTTTTGAGTTGGCTCATTTCCAACTCGGATTGTTCTTCCTCACGCCACGCCGCCCAAAATTTGGCAGGGGTCGCACAAGTGGCGTAACGCCCGTCATAACCATTAACGGCTAACAACAGTTGGGCATAGGCAAAAAGGTGGGGAATTTCGGCAGGGCGTTGATTGCGTAAATGTTGAGAAATGCCTTCTTCAATGGTACTTTTAGGTTTGCCGTCCGGGCGTTTGGCTTCAATCACCACCAGCGGCAAGCCATTGACAAAACAGACTAAATCGGGCGTACGCACCGATGAACCGTTAGCGTTTGCCACGCTAAATTCTTCGGTAAAATGAAATTGATTGTTTTCAGGGTTTTCCCAGTCAATAATCGGCACAGTGCAACTGATTTTCTTACCGTCAATAAATTCGGTAACGGTAATGCCGTATAACAGATGATTATAAAAATGCTCATTCGCCCCCACCAGACTTCCGTTTAACTTCGGGCTGGTCAGCTCCGCCACCAAGTTATCCACTGCCTTCGCCGACAACGCACGCTCTTGCCCAAGATATGAAATCGTACGTTGGCTCAACACCTCCCGCAACACCACGTCCAACACCACATTCACCACCTTCCCCCCACGATAAGATAAGGCTTGCTTAGGAGAAAGATACTGCCAGTCAAGGTTGTGTAACAGCAAAATGGCTGGGAGTTTGGAGGTGTGTTTTTCGAGGGGGTGGGGGATTGTAGAAATCATCTTACTCACCTAAATTTTCTTGAATAGATTTTCGATTGCAGTCATATCACGATCTTTTGATAAAATTTCTAAATCATTTTCTTTAGCTGTTGCAAAGTGAAACATATCAAATTGATACTTTTCAATAACCTTTTTACTTCCATTTTTTTGATTTGCTTTATCCAAACGAAATAAATTTCGAGCTAAATCAGCAATGTCATCATTAATATCAATGGTCTGAAATGCTTTTAAAGCACTTTTTAACGTATTTAATTTTTCAATATTATCCCATTCTACACCACGTAAAACTTCATAACGAATTAATGGTGTCAAAAATAATAAAGTTTCAGGATCTTCAAGTTTTAATGCTAAATCTTGTAACACTTCCGCTTTTTTAGTTGGATTTGCATTTGGATCCGCTAAATAAATTAAATAATTTGTATCTAATAAATAACCTTTCATTATTTAGCCTCCAAATTGGCTAGTTCTTGTTGAACTAATTTTAACAAGGTTTGTTTTGCTTCTTGCTGCCCTTCTTCTTGAGCCCTGTTAATTTTTAACTGATTTAAATTTACATCAAAAGCATCATTTAACAAATCAATAAAAGAAACTTTACTTGGGTAATCAATAAGTTCAGCATATACAACGCCGTCATTTTCACAACGCTTCAAACGGTAGGCCTCACCGTGATTTAATTGACTAATTACAATAGATGAATGAGTAGTAATAAAAAAGATTGTTTTAGGAAATAATTCTTTTAATAAAGGAATAATATTCGCTTGCCACTTATTATGTAAATGACTTTCTATTTCATCAATTAAGACTATACCGGGAACATTCGCAATCTGTAGCTCATTCGTGAAATAACTGTATCCTGCAATAATTGATTGGATAATTTTTAAAATAGAAGTAAAACCACTGGAAAGCTCTGATATTTCACGTTTTTGATTTTCTATTTTTAGGAAAACTCGATTATCGCCTGATATTTCGAGAAAATCTTTATCAATTCTATGATCTACTTTATTTAATAAAGATAATAACGTTTTAATTTCAATCTCTCGATTATCTTCTTTAGACTGATAAGGATTTGATGATAAAGCACGCTGAACAATCCATTCTTCAATATTAGAATCCATATTCAAATTTTTCAGATTTTGTGGATTTCCATTAAAACTTGTCAATAAATACTCTAAATACCCTTTTTGTCTTTTAGATTTATTACCTAATTTAGAAACATTTCCTCTTTCATACTCATAGATTTTCTCATTTATCGCACCACGATGTTGCGCAGATAAATAAACGACTGGATAAGAATGCATAGCCAAAATAAAGGCATAACTATGATTACCTAAAGAAAAACCATCACTCTCATTAAAACTGAAAGAAATATCATCGATAGTCGCAGATTTAAAAGGAATTAATGAATGTTGTATATAAAAATCTGTTTTCATTGCTTGTTTGTTCGTAAATAGCAACATAGCAAACAGACTTTCTAAAAATTTTGTTTTTCCAATCCCATTTTCCCCAATAAAAGTATAAACCCGTTGATTAGGAAATAATTCCACTTCAATCGTGCCGACACCTTTGACTTGTTCAAAATGAAATTTCTTTAAATGCAATGTATTATTCATCTGCTATGTCCTCTTCAAAACAAACATTTCTTGGGCAATTTTATTGCTTTACCAAATGCAATCATTCTTAGGTAGATTAACATTAAGCACTATCTTTTATTATAGCTCATTTGCTAACTTTTCCCTAGTTAAGTAAACAATGTTAATAAAGCATCTCCCGCAACACCACGTCCAACACCACATTCATCACCATTCCCTCACGATAAGCTAAGGCTTGCTTAGGAGAAATATACTGCCAGCCAAGGTTGTGTAACAGCAAAATGGCTGGGAGTTTGGAGGTGTGTTTTTCGAGGGATTTGAGTAATAAATACATTGTTTATATCTCTTAAATTTTCACAAAAAGCGTGGTCTCTCAAAATTGCTATCTAAGCTATTAGATTTAGCTATATTTATGTTTGTAATCTCTCTAATTAATTCAGCCACTAAAAATTGTGATTTGATGGCTAAATTAACCAACTCTAAATTGCTTAAACTTTGTTCGGAATATCTAGAGCTCACATACTCTGGTAATGAATTATATAATTGAGAAAAATGATCATTGTTTTTAAATTTTGTATATTCTGCAAGTTTATTGATCATTTTAAGCTTACTATGCCCCAATTTTTCTATCTGAGAATAATCACAACCCAAATATAATAAACAAGACTTTATTGCCAACTCTATTGATAAAAGGGATGATTGAATTGCATTTTCTAAATTAATTTTTTCTGATAATGTGAATGCGGTTGACATTATGCTTGATAGAACCATTTTAAGCCAATAATTTAAATTTTCATCTTTGTCTTGTTTTAATAATTGATCTATCCCGAATGCAATATCATATAAATCACAAATACAATATGCTGCTTGCCTATATTGTTCGTTATAATATGTATGCATCAAAGATAATTCTGATTTATCAATATCAACAAACTTGAATAAATCTCCCCCAATACTTCCATATATTAAAGGTATTTTGGTTATATAAAGTTGGTCTCTAAAAGAGACGCCTCCAATCAATAAAGTTGGAAAAGAAAAATTCTGCTTAGGATAGATTGTTTCATAGAGTTTGTTCGTAGCCTCACAAAACTTCGATATTTCACCATAGACTCCATTTAATTCCATTAATCGTAAAGCAGCATGAAATGGTCTAGCATGAATTAATATATTTTTAGATATTAATTCATTATCAATTTTTATAATATCATCTAATGAAATTTGCATTTTTAATAATCTGGTCTAATATAAGTATAAACAGGAACTCCATCAAATTCTCTTGTCAAATCATTTTCAATACCTTTGGGATTCCCAATAATTCCTTCAGGATCATAAACAAAGCAGATTAAGGTATCGCAATCAGGATGTGATTAATAACGCACAGCATCTACAATTACCTGCTCTCCTAACTCTTTTGCTTTTAAACTCCGTCTTGTTTTCTTAATTTCTATGACAATATTTTCATTTTTCAATAGAAAATCAGTTCGAGAAGCTCCACCTGCATAGCTCGGAGTCCATTCTTCAGCTCTCACATCATCAAAATATAATTTTAATAATGAATGAAACAAATCTTGGACATCGTATTCATCTTCTATTTCAAGTGTGTTTCTATCTGAATACCTAGATCTTAATTGTCTCGCGACTTGATGAAAACGATTAATAATTAATTGTATGTTGTTCAGCGAGTGATCTTGTTTTGAATCATCACAATCATCTGACCAAAATTCAGAAATTTCTGATTTCATTGATTGAAGAATCGTGATTGCCTTATTAAGACCATTAACATAAGCATTTTGGAATTCATAGTCTGGGGTATCAGTCAGAAAGATCCTCAGTGTATAACTTATTTTTTCAAATTCTTTTTGATGTTTTGAATCATTTCCAAAAATATAACCTATTGCAATAGATGAATCTCTTTTCCACTTATTAAAATCTTCACTAAACATTTCGATTGATTTTAATGGAATAGCTCTTTGGATTAATTTTTCTATTTTATTTATTGCTTCTAATTTATTCATAACCATCCCTTAACAATCTCTGCATCAATGCCCCTTTCTCCAACTTCAAACATTCCAACTTACGCTGCAATGTTTCGATCTCTTGATCTGCAGTTGAAAGAATTTCGGCGATTTTTTGTTGTTCGTTAATATTCTGCGGATAAGACAGAGAAAAGCTTTCAAGGGCTTTTTTTTGAATATTCGGAAGTCCACTTCCTACTCTTAAACGCATGATATTTTCTTCGTTGTATTTTAATAATTGATATAAAAACAAACAATTTATTTTTAAATTACTTAAAGCGTAACAATGTCCACCACACCAAAATTTTTCTTTTTGAAAGCCAATATAGCCACAAGAATTTCCACCTTCACTGATAGTAATTGTATGGCTTTCTGTATTAAACTTATCCGTGTAGCCTGAAGGTTCAATTCCACCGTTAATAACAGCATATTGTCCATTATCCAAAAGTGTATTCTTATTGAGCTGAGAACCTTTATAAATTACGGCTAATTCTGCCAAATCTGCTTGTAGCCAATTATTTCCTTTCAACAACCTCTGCATTAACGCCTTTTTCTGCTGTCGGCTATTTTCAAGCAGTTTCTTTGTGGTTTGAATAGCGTTATCCCACGTTGAAAGCATTTTAGCAATCTGAATTTGTTCTTCTAGTGAGGGAAGTAATAATGGTGTTTTCTCCAAAATGGATTTGTTTATTTTTACCATACTCTTACTGCTGCCTGACGCACTATTTGAAAAATATGCTCGAATGGATTTTGTTTTTAGATATTGCTCAATAAAATAGGGATAAGCCAGCGTTTCATTTATTCTAAATCTCATCATTAAATCAGGATATGAACAATTAATAATTTCATTTTTAAATAAAATTGAACGTCCGACTTTATCAGGTGTATTTGACCGACTAACCAAAAAATCCCCAAATTTTAGAAGTGATTTTTCAACTCTTTCTTCAAAATGAACTGGTTTAATCTCGTCTTTATTCAGTCCATTATCTGTTAATGCACCAAGCCCCAGCACCCAATAGCCCGTTTCATTTTCAGTAGGCAGTGGAGAATAACCATTACGAATATCATCACTCAAAATATCCTTTAAATGAATATTTTTCCACCCATCTTTCAACTTCTTCATTCACTTTTCCCAATTTGCAAAATTTTCTTAAAATCTAACAGCT
>JBGXMX010000026.1:0-3596 GCA_041809245.1 Glaesserella sp. | reverse complement strand
CCTTATCTTTCTCACTTTTGCTATACATCGTAATAAGGTAAATTCTACCTTTAGTACTCCATACATAATAAATAACACGAACACCGCCACTCTTGCCCTTATTATTGCTTTCTAGTTTCCAGCGAATTTTTTGGCAACCACCCGTATTCTGAATAAAATCGCCTAATTTGTGAGATTCCAATAAATAAGCCTGAAATTTCTGATATTCATCATCAGACATTAATGCTTTTCGGTCTTCTTCAAAGATTTTGGTTTCAATAAAAGTAAGATATTCTTCTGTTTCCATTCAAACAACCTTAGTATAACGTACACAGTACAACTTTTCAGCTCTTTTATAGCCTAAGCTATAAAAATATTTTGGCTAGCTTGCTTTGTTATTTTTTCGATAGCGATCGAAAAAATCACAAATTTCTCAGACAGCCCATTTGAAATCCGCTATAATTTTCTAGTTATATCGGTGCATTTCGCACCGCTTTTTATTTTTATCAACACGAGAAACTATGTTCCAAAATAACCCCCTATTAGCTCAATTAAAACAACAGATTGAAGCAAGCAAAGAGTATGTTGAAGGCGTTGTAAAAACGTCAGATAAAAGTTATGGCTTTTTAGAATGTGAGAAAAATAGCTATTTCATTCCCCCTGCAGAAATGAAAAAAGTGATGCACGGCGACAAAGTCAAAGCCGTTGTAAAGCGTGACGGAGATAAAGAGCAAGTTGAAATTGACTCGTTATTAGAGCCAATGTTAGAACGTTTTATCGCTCAAGTGCGTTTTAATAAAGACGGGAAATTGCAATTAGCCGTTGATCACCCAAGTATCAATAATTTTATTCCTGCCAATACGCAGAAAAAAGTGACAGAAACCCTTGAAAATGGGGACTGGGTGGTGGCACAGTTGAAAACACACCCTCTGCGTGATGATCGTTTTTTCTTTGCTCAAGTCACTCAATTTATCTGCAAAGCGGACGATAATTTCGCTCCGTGGTGGGTAACATTAGCTCGCCACGAGCAACCTCGTGAACCCGTTGCGAATGAAAAAAGCTATGCGCTACACGATCAGATTGAGCGAGAAGATCTCACTCATCTCTATTTTACGACCATTGACAGCTCCAGCACGAAAGATATGGACGATGCGTTATATGTTGAGCCGATTAGCGAAAACGGGACGCAAACAGGCTGGCGTTTAGTGGTTGCGATTTCCGATCCGACCGCTTACATTCCTGAGCAACCTGCGATTGAAAACGCTGCTCGCCAACGCTGTTTCACCAACTACCTCCCTGGTTTTAACATTCCGATGTTGCCACGAGAGCTGTCTGATGATCTTTGCTCTCTCGTGCCGAATGAAAAACGCCCAGCCTTAGTCGGCTATATTGAAACAGATTTAAGTGGCAATGTGGTAGGTGAAGCTCACTTTGTGTCGGCTTGGGTCGAATCTAAAGCGCGTTTGGTCTATGATGAAGTGTCTGATTATCTCGAAAAAGTCGAAAACCACTGGACGCCAGACAGCAATGAAACCGCACAACAAATCGACTGGTTACACCAATTTACCCTTGCTCGTATCGACTGGCGTAGCAAAAATGCGCTGCTATTTAAAGAACAAGGCGATTACAGCTTTGAGTTAGCTGAAGACGGTGCGGTCAAAGCGATTCACATTGAATATCGCCGTATCGCTAACCAAATGATTGAAGAATCAATGATTATCGCCAACATCTGTGCGGCACAGTTTTTAGACAAATATGCACACACAGGCGTATTTAATACACACTCAGGTTTTGATAGCAAAAACCTAGAGCCAGCTCGTAAATTCTTACTGGATACCCTTGCCAATGACGAAAATCGTGAGAGTTTATCTGAACGTTATGCCCCTGAGCGTTTGAGTACCCTTGAAGGCTATTGCGAAATGCGTCGTGATATTGAGCAATTCCCTGAAAACTTCTTAGAAATGCGTTTACGTCGCTATTTAACCTTTGCTGAATTTAAAGCAACCTCAGCTCCGCATTTAGGCTTAGGTATCAGCCATTATGCGACTTGGACATCACCAATTCGTAAATATGGCGATATGGTCAATCATCGTTTAATTAAACAAGTTCTTGCAAATCAAACGGCAAAACCTGTCGAAGAAACTGTTTTAGCTCGCTTACAAGAAGCTCGTAAGCAAAACCGTCTTGTTGAACGTGATATTGCCGACTGGCTTTATGCCCGTTACCTTGAACCAATGGTGGAACAAAACGTAGAATTTGACGGTGAAATCCACGATGTTTCTCGTGGTGGCTTGCGTGTTAAAGTTATTGAAAATGGGGCTTCGATTTTTGTTCCGTTCTCAACATTACACAATAACAAAGAAGAAATGTTATTTAGCCCGGAAGAAATTGCGCTCTACATCAAAGGTGAAAAGGCTTACCAAATCGGGCAAGCGGTGAAAGTGAAGCTTAAAGAAGTTCGTGTCGAGACACGTTCCATTGTAGGAGAGATCCTTATCTAACACTGTACAAGCGGTCAAGTTTTCCTAAAATTTTGCAAATTTTTCTGAAATATTGACCGCTTGTCTGCTTAATTATTTGCAATAATCACCGCACGTTTCGGGGCGCTATACCCCTCAATGGTTTTACTGTGATCCGTCGGGTCTAAAAAATCAATTAGCGACTCATTTTCTAACCACTCCGTTTTACGCTGTTCTTCCAAAGTCGTTACCGCTAAATCAACACAACGCACATTTTTAAAGCCGACTTTTTCCAACCAATTGATTAAGGCTGGAACGGAAGGAATAAAATAGACATTTTTCATTTTGGCATAGCGTTCGATTGGTACCAATACATCATTGATATCACCGTCAATCACTAAGGTTTCCAGCACTAATTCGCCACCTTTGACCAACTGATTTTTTAATTGTGATAAGTGATCAAGGGGAGATTTACGGTGATATAACACCCCCATTGAAAACACCGTATCAAACGCCTGTAACGGTTGCATTTGTTCGATACCTAAAGGAATTAAATTTGCCCGTCGGTCATTATTCAGCAATTTTCGCACCGCTTCAAACTGGCAGAGGAACAGCTCGGTCGGATCAATGCCGACTACCATTTTAGCCCCCTCACCGACCATCCGCCACATATGATACCCGCTACCGCAACCGACATCTAAAACAGTCCTATCTTTTAGCGGAGATAAGTGTGGCAATACCCGCTCCCATTTGAAATCGGAACGCCATTCGCAGTCAATATGAACGCCATAAAGGTGATAAGGGCCTTTACGCCACGGCATTAATTGCTTTAAGTGATAAACAAGACGCTGCGTTTCCCCCTCGTTCAGAGGCTGCGATAAAGTGGCTTCCACCTTGTCAATTAAATTAATTTGTGCGGGGAACGTCGGTAAAAAATCCACGACTTTAGCCCATTTGGCATAGTCACCGTGTGCACTTTTTTCCCATTGTTTAAGCTGTAGCGGTAAAGTCTCTAACCATGCAGAAAGCGAAGTGGTTGCGATTTGTTGATAGAAAGGTCGAAAGTCAATCATAATATTCGTTTGCTAAAAAAATGAGTGCGGATTCTATCATATTTTTTGCGATGGATCTTTTGCCAAACAACAAGCACTCAATTTT
>JBGXMX010000025.1:0-5649 GCA_041809245.1 Glaesserella sp. | reverse complement strand
TGAGTGACTATTTAAAGTGAAATGCAAGAAAAAGAGATAAAATGGCAAAAAATAAACCCACTTTTGACCAGAAGTCTGAAAAGGTGGGTTTGTCAGTGGTCTGACAGGGAGCTTTTGCTCCCTGTTCTGTTTTTTTACTGCCCGTAATACGCATTCTTACCGTGTTTGCGTAAGTAATGCTTATCTAACAGCTCTTGTTGCATTGAGCCGATATTCGGACGGATTTGATGGCTGACAAAATTCATATAAGCGACTTCTTCCAATACCACCGAATTGTGTACTGCATCAAAGGCGTCTTTACCCCAAGTGAAAGGACCGTGAGAGTGAACCAATACGCCCGGTACCATGGATGGTTCAATATTGCGTTTGCGGAAGGTTTCCACGATTACTTTACCGGTTTCCAACTCATATTCGCCTGCAATTTCTTCCGGGGTCATACGGCGTGTGCAAGGGACTGAACCGTAGAAATAGTCGCCTTGTGTGGTACCAAGAGCCAGAATATCTTCCCCTGCTTGCGCCCAAGCGGTTGCGTGACGAGAATGTGTGTGAACCACGCCGCCAATTTCAGGGAATTGACGGTAAAGTTCTAAGTGTGTTGGGGTATCTGATGATGGTTTTTTCGTTCCCCAAACGCGATTGCCTTGTAAATCGACAATCACAATGTCATCAGCCGTCATGACATCATAATCTACGCCAGATGGTTTAATGGCAACTAAACCAGACTCGCGGTCGATTTCACTCACGTTACCCCAAGTGAATGTGACCAATTTATATTTTGGTAATTCCAAATTTGCTTTTAAAACACGTTCACGCAATTCTTTTAACATTCGAAGCCCCCTTCTTTCATTTTTTGTTCAATCCAACGGCGAGCATTGATGATCTCAGCAATCGGCTCTTCCGCTTTTTCTGTCCACATTTCAATTAAAAACGCACCACGATAGTTCAATTCTGCAAGGGTTTTGAAGCAACCCACAAAATCCACGCAACCATCACCAAACGGTACATCACGGAATTGACCTTTGCAGGTTTCAGTGACTTTGTAGGTATCTTTTAAGTGAATAGCCGAGATTTTGTCGATACCGAGTTTAAGTTCTTCGGCAACATTATCGTTCCACGCCGAGAGATTGCCTAAATCCGGGTAAACGGTAAACCACGGCGATTTGATGATCTCATCCCATTTTTTCCAACGGGAAATCGAACTCATAAATTGGGTATCCATAATTTCAACCGCAATCGTCACTTGATTGCTTGCCGCTAACTCAACCGCCCACTCTAGCCCTTCTTGGAAACGTTGGATAGTGCCTTCATCTTGCTCTTCATAATAGACATCATAGCCGGCAAGTTGAATGGTGCGAATGCCAAGATCTACCGCTAATTGAATTGCCTTTTCCATAATTTCGTAGGCTTTTTGGCGGGTGGCTTCATCACGGCTACCAAATGGGAAGCGGCGATGCCCTGATAGGCACATTGACGGGATGGTTACGCCGGTGTTGATGATCGCTTTGACTAGCTCAATACGCTCTTCTTTTGTCCAATCAAGACGAGCCAAGCGTTCATCAGTTTCGTCCACGGAAATTTCGACAAAGTCAAAACCACAGGTTTTGGCGATAGACAGTCTGTCTTGCCAACTGATGTTTTTCGGCAAGGCTTTTTCATAGATACCTAATTTATGTTTTCTCACGGGTTGCTCCTGTTTTTAAATCCCCCCTTTGAAAAAGGGGGGAAGGGGGGATTTCTAAGCCAAAATCACTTCCAGCCCTTTTGCTCTGAGCTGTTGAATAATGTCAGGATCAGCTTCAGAACCGGTAATCAAAATATCAATTTTGTTGAGTTCACTGAACAGCATACCCACACGTTTGCCCAACTTTGTACTGTCTAACAGGACAACATATTTTTCCGCTTTGGACGACATTTGATTTTCCGAGTGGGCGATGATCATATCGGTTTTGTATAATCCTTCTTCAGTAAACCCTTTACCGCTGGTAAACATAATGTTCGCCGCATAACCGGCTTCATTTTGAGTATTCAGTGATAATGTAATGGCTTTATCTTTATTATATTGTCCGCCCATAATCACCAAATCATCATGATTGTGTTCAATCAGGTGATTTGCAAGCGGTAAGTAATTCGTCATAATTTGCAAACGGCGATTACATAAGTGACTACCTAACATCAACATCGTAGAACCGCAGGTTAAAACAACACTATCACCATCTTTGCACAATTTCCCGGCAGTTTCCGCAATGCGTTGTTTTTCATCAATATTATTAATATGATCAAACTTATAACCGGTCGAAGTCATATTGATTGCTTCTGCACCATTCCTGACTTTTTTTAATAATCCTTGTTCATTGAGTTTACTAATGTCTCGGCGGGCTGTAGCGGGAGAAACCTGTAATAATTCAATGATATCGGTAGTAGAAAGCACTTTTCTTTCTTCAAGTAAATCAAGTAATTGTCTATGCCGATAATTTTCGTTCATTATTTTTTCCTTATGATTATCTTTGACGCAATAATGAACTAGCCACCTTGGATTTGCAAGGTGGCACTATTAAATTTATTACAGCATGGATTTAAATTGAATATTCGGCTCTTGTTCGAAGCAATCGTCAAAACCGCGCGGGTGGTGGTATTCAATTAAATCTTTGTCTTGCGGATACACATATTTACCACCGACCTCCCAAATGAACGGGTGGAATTTGTACTGCAAGCGGTCTTTACGCATACGCCACAATTCAATAATTTCTTGGGTACTTGCCATAAAGTTTGTCCAGATATCGTGGTGAACCGGGATAATCACTTTACAACGTAAGCACTCCGCCATACGGAGTAAATCGACGGAGGTCATTTTATCGGCGATACCGACCGGGTTTTCACCGTAGTTGTTTAATGCGACATCAATATCGAATTCTTTACCGTGTTTGGCAAATTGGATGGAGTAGTGAGAGTCTGCGCCGTGATAGATATTGCCGCCCGGGGTTTTAAACACATAGTTCACCGCTTTGCGACCCATTTCTTCATCGGATGGGCAAAGTCCGGCTAATTCTCCGCCTTGAGCTTCTGCACCTTCCACAGGTAAAGTCACTAAACAAGTACGGTCGAACGAATCTAATGCGTGAATTTCAACGTCTTTTAATTTGACCACATCGCCCGGTTTGACGATGATAATACGCTCTTCCGGTACGCCCCATTTTTTCCAAAGTTCGGCACAGTGCCACGGGCCGACGAATTTCACGTGATCTAATTTCGGATTGTTTACAATCGCTGCCGCCACGTTCACATCAATATGGTCACTGTGGTAGTGTGAAGCAAGAATGAAGTCCACTTCATTGATTGCAAACGGATCTAACACCATTGGCTGCGCACGGAGGTTGGGTTGTAACTTGCGAACACCAGCCATATTTGCCATTTGGTGACCACGCACCATATCTTTGACTTTCTTGGTGCTTTTACCGCGACCACACCATAAGTCCATACAAATATTTGCGCCTGCCGGGGTTTTAATCCATACGCCCACACAGCCAAGCCACCACATTGCAAAGTTGCCTTCCGGCACTACTTCGTTTTCAATTTCTTCGTTTAGCCACGTACCCCATTCAGGGAAAGTAGAAAGAATCCAGCTTTCACGGGTAATTTCTGAAATTTTGCTCATTGTTTGCTCCTATTAGTCAAGGTCAGGAAGATGTGAATAATCAAAAGCAATCATATATAATCAAAAATATTTGTATACTCTTTTTTTGCTATTTTGTGATCTATATCTAAATTTTCTTTGGTAAGTTACTTTTTGATAATGGATTTCATCTATAACACATTGATAATATTTGATTTGTTTGATTCCATCTATATCTGACGTTACTGCATTCTATTCGGGTGAGGTTGCTATCATTACAAGATTGAGTATGCCTTTACAAAAAATAATGTGATATAGCTCACAAATAATCAAAATTAATCTTTTTTAATCTGTTTAAGTTGATATTATGCCGGGACTAAATTCAGATTCGTCAGAATTTTGCCCCTCAACGTCAGTTGAGATCGATTTTTCTCCAAAACATAAACAAAATAAGAGGTACTCTTATGGAAATGCTCACCGATATCCTGCTCTTTTTAAAAGATCAGGTGTTAAACAAAGCGCCCTTCTTACTTGGTATCGTAGCCTGTTTGGGTTACATTCTTCTGAAAAAAGACACCACCACCGTGATTAAAGGTACCATCAAAACCATTGTCGGTTTTATGATCGTACAAGCGGGTTCAGGTTTCCTTGTAACCAACTTCAAACCCGTTATCGAAGGTTTATCCAAATTCCATAACTTAACAGGTGCGGTAATCGACCCTTACACCAGTATGCAAGCGACCATTCAAACCATGGCGGATAACTATGCTTGGGTTGGTTATGCGGTTATCGGTGCGTTACTATTAAATATCTTGCTTGTGATATTTAGAAAATTCACCGGTATTCGTACCATTATGCTTACAGGTCATATTATGTTCCAACAAGCCGGTCTTGTTGCGGTGTTCTATATGATCATCGGTGCTTCTATGTGGGAAACCATTATCTATACTTCCGTGTTAATGGCTCTCTACTGGGGTATCTCTTCCAATATTATGTATAAACCGACCCAAGCGGTTACGGGCGGTGCGGGTTTCTCTATCGGTCACCAACAACAAATCGCCTCTTGGATTGCAGTAAAACTTGCGCCGAAACTCGGTAACAAAGATGACTCAGTCGATCATATGAACCTACCAAAATGGTTACATATCTTCCACGACAGTATCTCAGCAACTGCGTTAGTAATGACCATCTTCTTCGGTATCATCTTACTCTCATTCGGTTTAGATAACTTGCAACAAATGGCGGGTAAAACCCACTGGTTTATGTACATTCTTGAAATGGGCTTGAAATTTGCGGTAGCAATTCAAATCATCGTAACCGGTGTGCGTATGTTCGTTGCAGAACTTTCAGAAGCATTCAAAGGTATCTCTGAACGTTTAATCCCGAACTCAGTACTTGCCATCGACTGTGCAGCAATCTATGCTTTCTCACCAAATGCAATGGTATTCGGCTTTATGTGGGGTGCAATCGGTCAATTCGTAGCGGTAGGTATCCTATTAGGCTTTGGCTCACCGATTCTTATCATCCCGGGCTTTATCCCGATGTTCTTCTCTAACGCAACTATCGGTGTATTTGCGAACCAATTCGGCGGTTGGAAAGCGGTGATGAAAATCTGCTTCGTGATGGGTATCATCGAAGTATTAGGTTCCGCTTGGGTAATTCAAATGCTCGCAAGCCAAGGTACCACCTTCAACGGTTGGATGGGTATGGCGGACTGGGCGTTATTCTTCCCGCCAATCTTACAAGGTATTATCAGCGTACCGGGCTTCTTCTTCATCATTGTTGCTCTAGCGATGGTTTATATGTTCTTCGCTTCTCGCAACTTACGCGCTGAAGAAGCAGAAGCTGCAGCAAAAGGCTTAACACTTGAACAATTAGACGGCTACGGCTTAGATGAAGTAAAAGCAGAAAGCAACGTAGAAGAGAAAGCCGAGACTGTTGTTGCACAAAGCGGAGCAATACCGGTTCGTATCTTAGCGGTATGCGGTTCCGGTCAAGGTTCGTCCATGATGATGAAAATGAAGATCAAAGGCTACCTA
>JBGXMX010000024.1:0-19211 GCA_041809245.1 Glaesserella sp. | reverse complement strand
TTATACAAGCGGTTCGCTTTGATGTGAATTTTGCAAATTTTGGCATAAATTCTACCGCTTGTCGGGGATCAAACCGTCTACATTGGCTGCTGTTTGATAGGAATCAGCTCAATCGGTTGCGCCGAACCGACGCATTGGGCAATCGTGTAGCGGTTCAGTGATTGATAAAACTGCTCAAGGGCTTCGTCCAACAATGATTTTAAGCGGCAGCCTGATTTTAAAATACACACCGGCGCATCACAGCTGACTAACTGCGGATTGCCCTGTAAAGTTCGAATCACTTCCCCCACCGGCATTGCCAATGCCGCGGCAGACACCTTAATGCCGCCCCCTTTTCCGCGCATTGTAATCAGCCAATGTTGCTTTGCCATAAAATGCACGACTTTCACTAAGTGGTTTTGCGACACGTTCAATTTTTCCGCCAAACCGGCAATGGTATGCAATTCATCTTGATGACGGGAAACGTACATCAACACGCGAAAGGCATAATCGGTAAATTTACTTAATTGCATCAGTCATTCTCGTTTTAATCTATTACTTACTATAGTGTAAATGATTTTTCCCGTTTAGTATTTTAAATTATGGTTGCGCAATCGTGATTAAAAGATGTATTATAAATACATCTTTTTAACAATGTTCACCAAAAGGAAAGAAAATGGCATTAACCGCTCAACAAATCGAATTAATTAAAGCGACCGTTCCCGTGTTAAAAGAAAACGGCGTGGCGCTTACCGGTTATTTTTATAATCGTATGCTCGGCAATCACCCTGAATTAAAAGAAGTGTTCAACCTCGGGCATCAACGTAGCGGCGCTCAAGCCCGCTCACTTGCCGGGGCGGTATTAGCCTATGCGGAAAATATTGAAAATCCGTCGGTGTTGGCACCGGCGATCGAATTAATGGCGCACAAACACGTCAGCTTGGAAATTCAGGCGCCCGATTACAATATTGTCGGCACGAATTTACTGCACTCCATCAGTGAAGTGCTCAATATTTCGATGGACGATCCGTTGATCGAGGCTTGGGCGGCGGCATACGGGCAGCTTGCCGACATATTGATCGGCACGGAAAAAGCCATTTACGATGAACACGCCCGAACCCAAGGCAGTTGGTTGGGCTGGCGCAAGTTTAAAATCGCCAAAAAAGTACAAGAGAGCGATGAAATTACGTCATTTTATTTAACACCGTCGGACAACGGCGCATTACCGCCATACAAAGCGGGGCAATATGTGTCGGTTAGGGTGTTCGTTGAAGAACTCGGTTTAAGACAGCCGCGCCAATATACGTTATCGGACAGCCCGAAAGCCGATCACCTCCGTATTTCGGTTAAACGTGAAGAGGCGAAAGGGGACTTTGCCGCAGGCTGGGTTTCAAATACCTTGCACAATCTAAAAGAAGGCGACGAGATTGATGTCACGGCGCCGACCGGTAATTTCTTTTTAATCAATCAAGACAAGAAAAACGTCTTTATCAGCGGTGGCGTTGGTTTAACGCCGATGATTGCCATGCTAAATCAGCTGGTTGAAGCGGGCATTCCGCAAGCGACGAGTTTTATTCACGCTTGCCGTAACGCCAAGGTACACGCCATGAAAGGGCATCTTGAACAGGTCAAAGCGCAGTACCCGAATGTTCGCAGTTTCGTCGCCTACGAAGAAGCGAATGAGGGAGAAGCGGATATGATTGGTCGTTTAGATTTAACCCAAGTCCCGTGCGAGATGTTACCGCCCGATGCCGATTATTACCTGTGTGGTCCGACGTTCTTTATGCAAGCGCAGCATAATGCGTTAGTCGAATTGGGCATTTCCCCCGAACAAATTCATATGGAAGCCTTCGGCACCGGCGGCGTTAAGCTAAACTAAGCGAGAGCCTCTTTACAAGTGGTCGGAAACAGCGTGAAATTTGCAAATTTTTGCTCGGAACCGACCGCTTGTTATCTCTGATTCTATAGCATAAAGTACGGGTTCAAGCATTGACTTATGGCTCTCCTAAAACATATCCGCCACTAACCTGTTTTACCACGCCGGACAGTTCCAAATTCAGCAGTTCGATCAATACCGTTTCTACGGCTAAATCGGCGGCTTTGGCGAGATCATCAATGCTGATCGGTTCAAGATTGATCCGTGCAAACAACTGCTGTTGACAAGCGGTCAGTTCAGGCGAATTTTTTGCAATTTTTGGCGCAGAATGTTGCGCTTGTTTAGGGAGCGCTTGTTCAAAGAGATTTGGTTGAACCTGAACGGATTGCCGTTGCCATGCAATCGCTTCTAAAATATCGTTAACGTGTTCAACCAATAACGCCCCTTCTTTAATCAGCTGATGGCACCCTTGGCTATAGTGGTTTTGTAGCGCATTCGGCAGAGCAAAGACTTCTCGCCCCTGTTCTAAGGCATAACGAGCGGTAATCAGCGAGCCGCTGTTAAGCGTTGCTTCAATCACTAACGTACCGAGTGACAAACCGCTGATAATGCGATTTCGTCTCGGAAAATTCTCAGCCAACGGCGGTTGGCCGGGGAAAAATTCAGATACTAAGGCGCCGTTAGTGTCGACAATCTGCTCGGCAAGTTTTTTATGGCGGGCGGGATATACCTGATCTAAACCGCTGCCTAATACTGCAACGGTTATGCCTTTTTCCGCAACCGCTCTTTGATGGCAGAAACCGTCAATACCAATCGCCAATCCGCTTGTTACCGCCAGCTGATGCTGCACCAGCGCCGAAGTGAAATAACCCGCCCAGTGTTCACCGTAGTGAGAACAGTCCCGACTGCCGACAATCGCAATTTGGGGGACGGATAAACCGGCTACGTTTCCCCGAACAAAAAGCACAGGTGGAGCCGTACTGATCTGTTTTAGTAAAAAAGGGTAATCGTCGTCAAACAGGGTTAAAATCCGTTGGTTATCTTTTGTTGCCCATTGCAATGCCTGATCAATCCATTGTCGTTCCGGGTTTTGCCAACGTTGAATTTGTCGCATATTCCAACCCATTTGTTTTAATGCGGTTTTGTCGTATTGGCAGAACTCGGCAAAATCAATTTCCGAGAGTAGCCGTCCGATGCGTTGTGCGCCGAGTTGCGGCACTTGCAGTAGTGCTAATAGCTCTGCGAGATATTTCATTTTCTTCCCTTTACCGTTCTACATTTCCCTAATCCTAATAAAAAGTTTAAAATAGCCAACATATTCTTTTTAATTTTTCGACAGAGATCGCAAAAATGGCAATTTTAGATGTACTGATTTACCCGGACGATAACTTAGCAAAGGTCTGCCAACCCGTAGAAACGATAGACGCACAGTTAAATACTTTTATTGATAATATGTTCGACACCATGTACGAACATGAAGGAATCGGGCTTGCAGCACCGCAGGTCAATGTGTTGAAACGCGTGATTACCATAGATATTGAGGGCGATAAAACCAACCAAATCGTGTTGATTAACCCTGAAATTATCGAAAGCAGCGGCGAAACGGGGATTGAAGAAGGCTGTTTGTCTATTCCGGGCTGCCGAGCGTTAGTGCCGCGTAAAGAGAAATTGACGGTCAAAGCACTAAACCGTCAAGGGCAAGAATTTGTGTTAGAGGCGGACGGCTTGTTGGCTATCTGTATTCAACATGAAATCGACCATTTAAACGGTGTGTTGTTTGTCGATCATATTTCCCAGCTCAAACGTCAACGAATCAAAGAAAAAATGCTCAAGCTGAAAAAACAGCTTGAGCGTGCGAAATAAGTGGAGTGGTTATTTTTTAAGGCTAATTACTATATAATATCGCAAGTTCTGCCTGTGGAAAATTCGGCATTACCGCTTGGGCGATATGGCGTTTAATCTCCAAATAAGTCTTGTTTAACAACGCTTCTTTACTGTCAAAATAGGTAAACAACGACCCCGTCGCATTTTTCGCAATCAACGCCGCAGTTGCCGATAGTCCTTGCGTTGCAATCGTCTGAATTGCCGCTTGAATTAAGGTATTGCGTTTATCCGAACTCAATAAATGACTCCATCAATGTATCGGCTGAAGATCAAATTCCGTTTACAAAAAATCTTAAAAATCGCACCGCTTGTCATTATTTATTCCAACGGTTTAACAATGCAACAAGTGAAAGCATTACAGGCACTTCAACCAGCACACCGACAACGGTGGCTAATGCCGCACCTGAATGCAAACCGAATAGCGAAATGGCAACAGCAACAGCTAATTCAAAAAAGTTGCTAGTGCCGATTAAACAGGTAGGGGCAGCAACTTGATGTGGTAGTTTTAACCATTTTGCCAAAAAATGTGCCAAGAAGAAAATGCCGTAGGTTTGAACCAAGAGAGGTATGGCGATCAGTAAAATCACTAACGGCTGTGCCAAAATGGTTTGTGCTTGGAATGCGAATAACAGCACGACGGTGAGCAATAATCCTAAAATGGAAAAAGGCTTTAATTTTTGGCTTAACCGCTGGATTTTTTCAGCGGATTGCCCCAATGCATTTCGTGTGATCCAACCTGCAAGAAGTGGCAACAATACATATAAAATCGTGCTGTAGAGCAAGGTTTGCCACGGAATTTGAATATCACTGATTCCTAGCAAGAATCCTGCAATCGGCGCAAACGCAAAAATCATAATGATGTCATTGATTGACACCTGTACTAAGGTGTAATTAGCATCACCACGCACTAACTGCGACCATACAAACACCATTGCCGTACAAGGCGCGACACCAAGTAAGATCATGCCTGCGATATATTCTGTTGCCGATTGTGCATCAACCCACTCCGCAAAGAAAATACGGAAAAAGAGCCAACCGACCAACGCCATCGTAAAAGGCTTGACCAGCCAGTTAATAAATAAGGTTAAAGCTAAACCTTTCGGTTTTTTGCCGACATCTTTAATCGCCGACCAGTCGATTTGGATCATCATCGGATAAATCATCAGCCAAATCAGCACTGCAACAGGTAAATTGATATGTGCAATTTCTAATTTGGCAACCCAAGCGAACAATTCAGGTTGCCATACGCCTAACCCGACACCAACTAAGATCGCTAACGCAACCCATACAGTTAAAAAGCGTTCAAAAAATCCCATTACTTTGCTCCTGCATGAATGACTTCGCCATCTTCCTTCACAAAGTCCACTTCTAAAGCAGCAGGGGCAATTTGTAAAAAGATTTCCGAAGGACGACATAAACGCACACCTTTGTCTGTAACGACAATTGGGCGGTTAATTAAAATCGGATTAGCCAACATCGCTTGGATAATCTCATCATCACTCACTTGCGGGTTGTCCAAACCACACGCTTGATATTCCGGTACATTGGTGCGTAACAGTTGACGAGGTGTTAATTCCATCGCCGACAATAAATCCCGTAACCTTTGTTCATTCGGTGGATTATCTAAATAATGTATAACGTGAGGCTCAAACCCCATATGGCGAATCAATGCTAATGTATTACGTGAAGTGCCACATTTCGGGTTATGGTAAATAATAACTTGACTCATGTTTTCTCCTTATATAATTCAAGGGTTATTGAAATATTCATATAAAATTTTTTAGCAACAAACTGTTGTACATTTTTCCTGACTATTTTTACAACAGTTGTCGGTAAGAAACTGGGTTAACTCCAACATCAATGGTAAGTTCGCATAATAATGAACAAATCGCCCTTCTTGTCGGCTTGTGACCAGCTGAGCTTGACTTAATGTTTTTAAATGGAAAGATAAATTATTTGGCGCAAGCCCAAGTTGCTTGGCTAAATCGCCTGCAATCATGCCTTGTGTTCCCATGGCTGAAAGAGTTTGGAAAATAGCAAGACGAATTGGCGAGGAAAGACTTTCAAATAATTGGCTGGCTTGTTCGGTGTTCATTGAGTGAATATGTTAGGACTTTATGGGAATAGAGTTTAGCTATATCATTAATATATTTCAACAACTATTGAAATATGTTGAAAAATAAAAACAAGCGGTGGGATTTAAAGAAAATTTTGCAATCGGTCAATTTGTAGCGAGATATAAAAGCCGGTTGTGCAACCGGCTTATGAAGAGCGTGGGTTAATTAGCAGCCTTATTGCTCAAACCGATATAAAGACAGAAAATCAGCCCGAGTACAACCCCATAAGGCGTAAAGGCGGAAATGCCGGTACCGGATGCCGCTAACGCAAAGTTATGCGCCGCAGCCGCACCGAGTAGCATTCCGACAAGGAAAAGCGCAGCATCATTATTACCATCGCCTAAATGCACGAACTGTTTGCCCGGGCAGCCGCCTGCAAGAGAAAAACATAAACCGCACAGTGCCATGCCTAGGAAGTTCCATACAACATCATTATGGGCGATCGGTTGTTGTTCAAAACCGAGTTTGAACTGACCCAGCAGTAGGTTGGTGATAAACGTAAATACCACCAATGCAATAATACCGTTTAGCAGATGGCTGTCTCTAGATAAGATAAAATTACGGAATGCACCGATTGAACAGAAACGGGAGCGCTGCATAACGACACCGACAAGCACACCGGCGCCTAATGAAAGCCATAGATTGGCATGTTGGGCAGCAGGGCCTTTTTCTGAGAAGAAAATGGGTAAGTTTTCACCAAAGCGGAATTGGGTGATCAGGGCAATAAACAGGGCGATCACAATAAAAATGGGGACTACGCCGGATGCTGTACTTTGTTCGCCGGACTTACCGAGCGAAAATCCACGTTTGAAGAAGAAAATCCCGGCAAAAACACCGGCAAGTAGCCCGACGATGCCCGCAATACTGGTTAAATCCCCGCCACCTAAACGTAAATAGGCTCGCCACGGGCAGCCGAGAAAGGTTAAAGCGCCTAACATGGCAAAAAAGCCTAACATGATGCGCGTAATGGGGGCTGAACCGCCGCGAGGACGAAATTCTTTGGTAAAAAGTGCCGTCGCTAAAGCGCCTAAAACTAAGCCGATTAACTCAGGACGAATATATTGAAGCGGAGCGGCTCTATGTAGCCCGACTGCGCCGGCTGTATCTCGTAAGAAACAAGCGGCACAAAAGCCCATATTACCCGGATTGCCATAGTAGGTTAGAAGTGGAGCAACGATACCAAGTGCAGCACCTGCAACCACAGGCCAAGTTAAGAAGTTTTTCATAATAAGACCCTTGTGATATCTGAAATAAAATAAATTGTCATTGCTTAAAAAAGCCCGGCTATTGTACAAAGGTCGTGAAAAGAGGAAAAGGTGATTTACATTTGTCTTGGTGTTTGTTATTCCATTTCGTTCTATCAAAGAACGCTTTCATCTTTATTTTCTCTTTCAAGTACGACAAAATTCCGCCATCTATTCACAACATCTTATTCATAATGAATTGGTCTTATCTGATTGAAGCAATCCCACGTTTTGTGGATGCGGCAATAGTGACCCTTGAACTCTCGTTCTGGGGGATTTTGCTGTCATTTCTACTCGGGTTGGTGATTGCAATTGTAACGGCGTACCAAGTAAAACCGTTTTACCTGCTGGCACGTGGTTATATTGAACTTTCTCGCAACACGCCCTTGTTAATCCAGCTGTTTTTTCTCTATTACGGCTTGCCGAAAATCGGTATTAAATGGGACGGTTTTACCTGCGGGGTGATTGCCCTCGTCTTTTTAGGCGGAAGCTATATGGCAGAAGCCTTACGGGCAGGGCTGTTAGCCATTCCTAAAGGGCAAACGGAAGCGGCAAAATCTATCGGTTTAAACCGTATACAAATTTTTTTGTATGTGATTTTTCCACAAGCATGGGCGATTTCGCTGCCCGCCTTAGGCGCCAATGTACTGTTTTTGATTAAAGAGTCTTCGGTGGTGAGTGCGGTTGCGGTGGCGGAGCTAATGTTTGTCACCAAAGATATTATTGGCATGGACTACAAAACCAATGAAGCTCTTTTCCTTCTATTTATCAGTTATTTAGTGATTTTATTACCGATTTCATTACTGGCTCGTTATACGGAAAACAGAGTAAGGAGAGCAAAATATGGCGTTTGATTGGTTATTTGAAGGAGAAAACGCACGTCGTTTGGCTCAAGGGCTATGGATTACCGCTCAGATTTCGTTTATTTCGGTCGGTATTTCTCTTATAACAGGCACGTTGTTCGGCTTACTGATGCGCTCTCGTCTCTTTGTGGTACAGGCAATCAGCCGTTTTTACCTTGAAACCGTCCGAATCGTACCGATTTTGGTGTGGCTCTTTATGCTCTATTTTGGACTTTCCACTTGGTTCAACATCTATATTAGCGGCTTGTGGGTCTGTATTTGGGTCTTTGTGATTTGGGGAACGGCAGAAATGGGCGATTTGGTACGGGGAGCCTTGACTTCCATCGACAAACATCAAATAGAATCCGCCAAAGCATTAGGCTTGAAACCGTGGCAAATTTTTTGGTACATCGAGTTGCCGCAAGGTACAAGACGAGTGTTGCCAAGCACCATCAATTTATTTACACGAATGATTAAAACCAGCTCTCTTGCCGCATTAATCGGTGTGATTGAAATGGTGAAAGTCGGACAACAGATTATCGAAAATGCGCTCTTTACCAACCCCCAAGCTTCGTTTTTTGTCTACGGTTTGATTTTTGTACTCTATTTTGTGATCTGCTATCCCCTTTCCTTATGTGCAAGCCGACTGGAAAAGAAATGGGAGTAATGGAGAACAAGCGGTCAAATAAACCAAAAATTTTGCAAGATTTTTCGTATATCCTACCGCTTGTATAACTAAAAAGCATAAAAAATAGTTTTTAATACTTTCCATTTCTATTTTATTTCGAACACAATGCGATTCATTTATTGATAAGGATCATTTAACTATGCCGATTAAACCCTCAACACCACTATTAACTATTCGACATCTACGCAAAAACTACGGTGAAACGGTTGCCATTGCTGATTTGAGTTTAGATCTTCATAAAGGAGAAGTGGTGGTGATCCTTGGGCCTTCCGGCTGCGGTAAAAGTACCTTATTGCGCTGTGTAAACGGTTTGGAAGAAAAACAAGGCGGCACCATTTCAATGGCCGGTGTAGGTGAGTTTGGCCAAGACTTAGACTGGGAAACCTCTCGCCAAAAAGTCGGAATGGTATTTCAAAGTTATGAGTTATTTGCTCATTTGAATGTGATTGACAATATTCTGTTAGGCCCACTGAAAGCACAAAATCGTGATCGATCAGAAGCGGAAGCACAAGCGGACAAATTACTTGAACGTGTAGGGTTACTTGAGCGTAAAACCGCATACCCACGTGAACTGTCCGGCGGACAAAAGCAACGTATTGCGATTGTACGGGCATTATGTATGAACCCTGAAGTGATTTTGCTTGATGAAATTACCGCTGCGCTTGACCCCGAAATGGTGCGAGAAGTCTTGGATGTCGTGCTTGAACTTGCCGACGAGGGAATGTCGATGTTAATCGTGACCCATGAAATGGGCTTTGCCGAAAAAGTGGCGGACAGAATTATCTTTATGGATAAAGGAACCATTATCGAAGAGAGCGAACCGCATCGATTTTTCCATCATCCGAAAACAGAGCGGGCGAAACAGTTTTTACACGGTATGGATTATTAAATAAATCCCCCTTAATCCCCCCTTTTTTCAAAGGGGAAAATGTTCAAATTCAACAATATACTTTACAGGAGAAACCTATGAAACTTAGCACAACATTAAAAACTTTGTTAGCCACGGCAATTGCATTAGTCGGCTTTTCAAACTCCGCCCAAGCATCCGGCGACAGCCTTGCTCAAATTAAAGAGAACGGTGTGATTCGTATCGGTGTTTTTGGCGATAAACCGCCGTTCGGCTATGTCGATGCCAACGGGAAAAATCAGGGCTTTGATGTCGAAATTGCCAAAGACATCGCCAATGAACTTCTCGGCAGCCCCGATAAAGTGGAGTTTGTTTTAACCGAAGCGGCAAACCGTGTGGAATACTTAAAATCCAATAAAGTCGATCTGATTTTAGCCAACTTCACACAAACACCTGCTCGTGAAGAGGTCGTGGATTTTGCCGTTCCGTATATGAACGTGGCATTGGGTGTGGTATCGCCGAAAAACGCACCTATTACGGACATTGCACAATTAAAAGGACAAACCTTATTGGTAAATAAAGGAACGACGGCAGATGCCTACTTCACTAAAAATCACCCGGAAATCACCTTGCTTAAATTCGATCAAAATACCGAAACCTTTGATGCGCTAAAAGACGGTCGCGGTGTGGCATTGGCACACGATAACGCGCTACTGTGGGCATGGGCGAAAGAAAATCCGAGCTTCGATGTGGCAATCGGAAATGTCGGCCCGACAGAGCATATTGCTCCGGCGGTACAAAAGGGTAATAAAGCCTTATTAGATTTTGTAAACAAAGCAGTGACGGATTTCAAAGCCAACGGTAAATTAAAAGCGGCTTATGAGAAAACTTTAGTGCCGGTTTATGGTGAAAAAGAAGATTTATTGGCGAAGTAACGGATAAAAGAGTAACAGTTCTTCCCTTTGATGGCGCACGTTTTCAACGTGTGCCGTACTTTTCATCCGATTTCCATGATAGGCACTCGTTACAAACGAGCGCCATCAGTACTTAATTTTTTGAAATGACTGTGATTTCGATGGCGCACGTTTTCAACGTGTGCCGTACATTTATCCGATTTCCATGATAGGCACTCGTTACAAACCACAACTGTTCGAAACATGGAAATACTAATATTTTCAATAAGTTAGGTTAATAATATGATTATTTTTTATCCAAAATAAGATTTTAATTAAAAGCCCAATATATACAAATAACTTAGGATTGTGACTTTTTTAGAAGATTATAATAAAAAATCTCAAATTTAATCGTCTATTTTAGGATCTTAAAGCATGTTATAAATTGCAAATGATAAAGAAATCTTTACAAAACTCCAATTTAATCTAATTAAATCAATATGTTACAATGTTTCGAACAGTTGTGGTTACAAACGAGCGCCATCGGTACTTAATTTTTTGAAATGACTGCAATTTCGATGGCGCACGTTTTCAACGTGTGCCGTACATTTATCCGATTTCCATGATAGGCACTCGTTACAAACAAGCGCCATCGGTACTTAATTTTTTGAAATGACTATGATTTTGATGGCGCACGTTTTCAACGTGTGCCGTACGTTCATCCGATTGCTATGATAGGCACTCGTTACAAACGAGCGCCATCAGTACCTAACTTTGTGGTTATGCCTTAATCTGCCCTTTCAAGAAATCCAACAACTGCGCTTTAGCAATCATCTGTTTCTCACCGGTACGGCGGTTTTTATACTCAATTTCACCATTTTCAAGGTTTTTCTCGCCGATGACTACCATATGTGGCACACCGATTAACTCCATATCGGCAAACATCACACCTGGGCGTTCTTTACGGTCGTCAAAAATCACATCAACGCCTTGTAAACGTAGGGTTTTATACAGATCTTCTGCAAAGGCTTGGACGCTTTCAGACTTGTGCATATTCATCGGTACAACCGCAACGGTGAACGGTGCAATCGCATCGGTCGGCCAAATGATCCCACGTTCATCGTGGTGCTGTTCAATTGCTGCGGCAACAACACGAGTAACACCGATACCATAACAACCCATAATCATCGTTTGCGGACGACCATCTTCCCCTTGTACTGTCGCTTTCATCGCTTCAGAATATTTTGTGCCAAGTTGGAAAATATGACCCACTTCGATACCACGTTTGATCAACAACGTACCTTTACCGTCCGGGCTTGGGTCGCCTTCTACCACATTACGCAAATCCGCAATTTTTGGTAAAGCGACATCACGTTCCCAGTTGATATTGAAGTAGTGTTTACCGTCAATGTTCGCCCCTGCACCAAAGTCGCTCATTAATGCCACACTTCTGTCGATAATCACAGGAATTGGCATATTCACAGGGCCTAACGAACCGACGCCGGCACCGATTTTCGCTTTAATTTCCGCTTCATCGGCAAATTCAAACGGCTCCGCCACTTCTTCGCATTTCACCGCTTTGATTTCATTGAGTTCGTGATCGCCACGGATAACTAATGCCACTAATGGCTGTTCTTCACTTGCACCTTTAACAATCAAGGTTTTCACCGTTTTTTCAATCGGTAGATTAAACTGCTCAACGAGTTCTGTAATGGTTTTTGCATTTGGCGTATCTACAAGGGTCATCTCTGCCGTTGGAGCCTGACGCTCGCCGACAGCAATCGCTTCTGCAAGCTCGATATTTGCCGCATAATCTGACTCTGTTGAGAACACCACATCATCTTCACCGCTTTGGGCTAACACCTGAAATTCGTGTGATGCAGAACCGCCGATAGACCCCATGTCCGCCGCAACCGGACGGAAATCCAAGCCTAAACGAGTGAAAATATTGCTATAGGTTTGGTGCATCACATCATAGGTTTCTTGAAGCGACTCTTTGCTGGTATGGAACGAGTAAGCGTCTTTCATCAAAAATTCACGTCCACGCATTACCCCAAAACGTGGACGCACTTCGTCACGGAATTTGGTTTGAATTTGGTATAGGTTTAACGGAAGTTGCTTGTATGAACTCACTTCACGGCGAACTAAGTCAGTAATGACTTCTTCGTGAGTCGGGCCTAATACGAACGGGCGGTCGCCACGATCTTTAAAACGCAGTAACTCAGGGCCGTAATCTTCCCAACGCTCAGATTCAACCCATAAATCCGCGGGTTGCACCACGGGCATTTCTACTTCTAAAGCACCGCTTTTATTCATCTCTTCACGAATAATATTTTCCACTTTTTTCAACACACGTAACCCGGTCGGCAACCAGTTGTACATACCGGAAGCAAGCGGTCGGATCATACCCGCACGCAACATTAACTGATGGCTAACGACTTGAGCGTCGTTCGGAGTTTCTTTCAAGGTTGAAAAGAGATATTGACTTGTACGCATTTGATTTCCTATTGATTTATTTTATAGAGAACAAGCGGTCTGTTTTTCACAAATTTTTGCAAAACCGCTTGCCGAAATGATGTCGGCTATTATGGCATAAAAATAACGAAACACGAATCGGCTTATCTTGCCGAACAATTGCCCGAATTTTCATTTTTTGTTCCAAATCGGGCAAATCGCTACATTCAAAATGTTAATTCTTTGTGATTTATTTCACAAAAATAAAACAAACATAGGTTAAATATTGCTCTTTTATTACATTTTGGTTACTTATTTGTTAATTTTTAAGCTGAAGTTTCAACCCACGCATCTGCACCGGATGCGTTTTCTTCCAGCTAAACAATATGAGGGAGCCAATATGGTTAAATCTTATCAAATGTATATTAACGGCGAATTTACCTCCGCCATTGATGGTCGTACATTAGCAGTGTATAACCCTGCCACCGAACAAGTTGTTTCGGAAGTACCGAGATCCGGCAGTGCGGATGCGCAAAAAGCGATTGATGCCGCAGCTGACGCTCAAGAAGCGTGGGAAAGATTACCGGCAATTGAGCGTGCAAAATATTTACGCCTGATTGCTAACGGCATTCGAGACAGAGCCGATGAAATTGCTCGCACCATTTCTGAAGAAATGGGAAAAACCTTGGCATTAGCGCTGGTTGAGGTCAATTTCACGGCGGACTATATGGATTATATGGCGGAGTGGGCAAGACGTTATGAAGGTGAAATTATCCAAAGCGATCGCCCGAATGAACATATTTTCCTCTACAAAAAAGCCATCGGCGTCACCACCGGTATTTTGCCGTGGAACTTCCCTTTCTTCTTAATCGCTCGCAAAGCTGCGCCGGCGTTGGTTACCGGGAATACCATTGTGATTAAACCGAGTGAAGATGCACCGAATAATGCGATTATTTTCTCAGAAATCGTACATCAAATCGGTTTGCCGAAAGGCGTGTTCAATGTGGTGACAGGTTATGGCAACGAAGTCGGCCCTGAACTCTCTTCCAACGAAAAAGTCGGTATGGTCTCTTTTACCGGCAGCCAATTGGCGGGACATAAAGTGATGGAAGCGGCGAGCAAAAATATCATCAAAGTAAACCTTGAACTAGGCGGAAAAGCTCCGGCGATTGTGTTAAACGATGCGGATTTGGATTTGGCGGCGACGGCGGTGGTTAATTCACGAGTGATTAACTCAGGGCAGGTGTGTAACTGTGCGGAACGTATTTATGTTCAAAAAGAGATTAAAGACGCTTTTGTGGCAAAACTGATTGAGAAGATGAAAGCGGTTCGCTACGGTAATCCGTTAGAGCGTGACGATATTGATATGGGGCCGTTAGTCAACGAAAAAGGTTTAACCAAAGTCAAAGAGATGGTAGAACGAGCGCTACAACAGGGCGGAAACTTGGTTCTTGGCGGTAAGCCGGTTGAAGGAACGGGTTACTATTTCGAACCGACCATTATTGATAATGTGAACAACAGCATGGAAATTATGCGCTCGGAAATTTTCGGGCCTGTGATTCCTGTTGCAACATTCGAAACCATTGATGAGGCGATTAAACTCGCCAATGACTGTGAATACGGCTTAACCTCTTCGGTTTACACCCAAAATATCAACAAAGCGATGAAAGTGATTTCCCGTTTGAAATTCGGCGAAACCTATGTCAATCGTGAAAACTTTGAGGCAATGCAAGGTTATCATGCCGGCTGGCGTAAATCCGGCATCGGCGGAGCGGACGGTAAACACGGATTGGAAGAGTATTTGCAAACCCAAATGGTTTACTTGCAGTTTGACGATCAAGTGTAATAAGAACAAGCGGTTTGATTTTGCAAAATTTTTGCAGAATCGGACCGCTTGTCGCAATTAGTGAGAAATTAGCCATGATTATTTCCTCAGCCAACGATTATCGAGAGGCGGCTCGTCGTCGGGTACCGCCTTTTATGTTTCATTATGCGGACGGCGGCTCCTATGCCGAACAAACTTTGGCACGCAATGTCAGCGACTTGGCTAACATTGCATTGAGACAACGTGTGTTAAAAGATATGTCCGAGTTAGATACAGGTATTGAGCTGTTCGGCGAAAAGCTCAGTATGCCGTTAGCCCTCGCACCTGTCGGAGCATTGGGTATGTACGCCAGACGGGGCGAAGTGCAAGCCGCACAAGCCGCCGAAACAAAAGGCATTCCTTTTACGCTTTCAACCGTTTCTATTTGCCCGATTGAAGAAGTCGCACCAGCCATTAAACGCCCGATGTGGTTTCAACTCTATGTATTGCGTGATCGCGGGTTTATGAAAAGCGTACTGGAGCGGGCAAAAGCCGCAGGTTGTTCAACTTTAATTTTTACCGTAGATATGCCGACTCCCGGCGCAAGATATCGCGATATGCACTCGGGTATGAGCGGACCTTATAAACAGATTCGTCGGGTGCTACAGGCAATGACTCACCCGCTTTGGGCGTGGGATGTAGGCATTAAAGGCAAACCGCATTCACTGGGCAATGTTTCCGTTTATCAAGGAAAAGAAGTCGGGTTGGACGATTATATCGGCTGGCTGACCGAGAACTTTGATCCCTCTATTTCGTGGAAAGATTTGGAGTGGATCCGTGAATTTTGGGACGGGCCGATGGTGATTAAAGGTATTTTAGATCCGGAAGATGCGAAAGACGCCGTACGCTTCGGCGCAGACGGAATCGTGGTATCTAACCATGGAGGGCGCCAACTCGACGGTGTTTTATCCAGCGCCAAAGCGCTCCCAAGTATTGCCGATGCGGTAAAAGGTGAGATTAAAATCCTTGCCGACTCAGGGGTTCGTAACGGGTTGGATGTGGTGAGAATGTTAGCGCTCGGTGCAGATGCTTGCATGCTCGGACGTTCTTTTGTGTATGCCCTCGGTGCGGCGGGGAAAGCCGGTGTTGAAAATATGCTGGATATTTTCAAAAAAGAGATGTGTGTGGCGATGACACTTACCAGTAACCGCCGCATTCAAGACATTACCTCGCAAGCACTTGTCGATCTTACCAAAATCTAACATCGTTATTTATATGGTGTGGATTTTTCCCCTAACTCTGAAAAGCCATATTTATGTTAAAACCTAGTACCGGTGGTGCTAGGTTTTTTGATAACCTTCGCAATCACAAATTTATCTCGGCTAAAACAGATATTTTCTAGAATTAAAAATTTTGCAAATAGCAAAGGTGTTTCAAATCAGGCCGCTTTTTTTCAGGCAGCCTGAACCCCTGATTATTTAACGCTTTGCCACCATTTTTCTTGAGGAAGATTATCCACGCCGAATATCTGGCCGATTTTCGGGGTGGCAACTTGATAAGACTTATCCGCTGCGGCTTTGGTAAAACGTTCAATCGGGTCTTTCCAATCATGATAAGCTAAATCAAATTTCGCCCAATGAATTGGAACGGCTACTTTCGCTTTCACATCTTCTGCCGCTTGTGCCGATTGTTCGGGGAACATATGGATTTGCGCCCAGTTTTCGTTATAGGCGCCGTTTTCTATAAAGGCGATGTCGAACGGGCCGTATTTTGCACCGATTTCTTTGAAATGTTTGCCGTAGCCGCTGTCACCGTTGAAATACAGCGAGAAATCCGCCGATTTCACCGCCCAAGCGCCCCATAATGTACTGTTACGATTGGTTAAGCTACGACCACTAAAATGACGAGAAGGGAGCAAGGTAAATTGCAATCCGTCTTGTTGTGCCTGTTCATACCAATCCATTTCGGTAATTTTATCGCTTGCTACGCCCCAACGTTGCAAATGGGCTTTGATGCCAAGCGGTACATAAAAATGCCCTACACGATTTTTAATCGCACTCATCACTTTGTAATCTAAGTGGTCGTAATGGTCGTGAGAAAGTACCACAATATCAATCACCTTCGGTAAATCTTCAACACTAGGCGAATGCATCATCGGGAATGGCGAACCACTTAACGCAATGGGCGAAGCTCGGTTAAAAACAGGATCGGCAATAATCAATTTGTTATCCATTTTAAACAATAGCCCTGAATGTCCCAGCCAAATAAATTGATTATTCTGCAATTTTGCCGTATCAATTTTTTCACTTGGCAACGGTTCAGACGGGTGCTTGCCTTCCGGCGGATTGATAACGGAACTAAGCCAATTCAAGATACTTGGTTTTTCGGCATTATGTCCATCTTGAATTTCTACCGTGGTGGTTTCCAAATTGTCAAAAGTTTGACCGTTAAAGTGCGGTGAATTTTGGATTTTTTTCAGACTGGTTTCATCAGGCGAACCGCCGAAAGTCGGATGAAATTGGATAAAGCCCCATATGGCAACACCTAATGTAGCCGCAATAATCAGTAACCATTTTAATGTTGAAAAAATAATAGACATCTTTTTCCTTGTTTTGAATAAAATTAAGTAATGCAGTCATTTTATGTTGATTTTCATCTCATTAAAATGAATAAAAATAGAAAACACAATTCTGGAAAATGAGATAATAAAACGATTTTTAGCTTGAGTTGAAAAGGGGCGTTGGTACGCCCCTTAAACTATTTTCCCCTTTAAACGCCTTAAATCAAGGTGCAAAAGTCATTTTCACCTTTCCTGCTCCCACCGCATTTTTTAGTTTGTCCGCATTTTGAATTTTGCCTAATTTGGTGTAGCGATAGGACGAATGGAAACTTTCGTAAAACACCACTAAGGTATCGCCGCCCCAAAGCATAATATCGCCAGCTTCAATCCGACCGACCGCTTGGTCTTGGCGGCTTAAGGATTTTGGTAGTTCGGCAAATTTTTCATTGTGCAAATGATCTTGCATATTGAGCGTTAAAGGCAAAAGTGCAGTCAATTCTTTTGCTGCTTGTGTGTCGGCTAATTCTGCGTTGAACGTAGATTGTCCAATGGTGATATTCATTGTATTTCCTTGATATTTAACGGTATTTTCGGCTGCTATGGCAGCGTTCTGGGTCATAAAGATCGAAAGCAATAAGCCGAGTAGTCCTGTTCGCATTGGTTGTTACCTTAAAAAGACGTTAATCATACTTACGGCACACCCACCGCTTTTGAGCCAAACACAACAGGATTGGTTTCAATCATTTTACGCGACACAATCATCTCTTTTGCGCCATTGAGCCACGCTTGAAAATGGGGTGAAGCACGGTGTGCTTGATAGGCGGTTTCATCGGCATAGGCTTCCACGATATAAAATTTGTTCGGGTCGGCTTTGTCGGTCATCACATACATGCCCAACACGCCTTGTTCGGTATTGACCGATTGGCGAATATTGTGTTTGCCTAATTCGGTAAATTTTTGCACGCTTTCGGGGCGGATTTGCATTTCAAAAATGCGAATAATCGGTTCGGCCTGGGTTGATAAGCTCATTGTTAATCCTAGTAAAAAAGCTAATTTTTTCATTGTGTTACACCTATAACGAAATTATTTGTAGGGGCAAATCACATTTGCCCCACGAGATAGAAATTTACCACGGCTGAGTAGTCGGTCCAAGCGTAAATTCAGAAATATTGGTATCTTCGGGTTGGTTTAACGCAAATGCCACCACGTTCGCCACACGTTCGGCAGGAATTTCGTAAGTGTCATATAAACCGCGCATCGCTTCAGCCATTTCAGGATTGGTAATGCCTGCCACCAATTCGGATTGCACTGCCGCAGGGTAAATGGTTGCGGTACGAATGTTGGTGCCGGCTTGTGCGCTTTCCATTCGCAAACCTTCCATAATCGCTTTAACCGCCCATTTCGTGCCGCAATAGACGGCACAGCCCGGGTAGACTTTTAAGCCTGCAGCGGAAGAAGTCGCTAAAATATGCCCTGATTTTTGTGCTTCAAAAGTCGGCAACACGGCGGCAATCCCGTTGAGTACGCCTTTAATATTCACATCAACCATCGCATTCCAATTATCCGTTTCGAGCGCAGAAAGCAGAGAATTTGGCATTAAACCGGCATTTAAGAAAATTGCATCCACTTTTCCAAAGGTGGATTTGGCTAACGTCACTAAAGCTTGATTGTCTTCCGGTTTGACCACATCGGTCACGCGATACACCGCTTCGCCACCGGCGTGAGGACTTTTTACCGCAAGAAGAGTGGCTGGATTGGCAAGGGCATCGTGTGCATTTGGATTGTTACCGCAATCCGCAAGCCCCCGCCAAAGTGATTTTATTTCACGGGGTGGGAACAAATGGGCGACAAATGCAAATGGTGCTGGGGCATTTTTTGGCAACGCAAGGCTATGAAACCATTGCTATTGATATGCCGACTTATGGTATGACCCAAGTTAATCCGAATAAAACGGTAACTTATGATGATTGGATCCAACTCGGCAGCGATTATATTGAGCTGGAAAAACGCAAAGACGACCGCC
>JBGXMX010000023.1:0-4160 GCA_041809245.1 Glaesserella sp. | reverse complement strand
CTTTGCGTAAGTATTGTCCTGCCACTTCTGCTTGACGGCGGAAGAATACGATACGGTGCCATTCGGTGACTTCACGGCGTTCGCCTGTCATTTTATCGTTCCAACTTTCACTGGTTGCGACACTTAATGTTGCTACCGCATCGCCGTTTGGCATTGTACGCATATCAGGGTCGTTACCGAGATTGCCGACAATAATTACTTTATTTACACCTGCCATATCAAATCCTCTTAAATGAATTATCTGTAAAATTTGCGCTATTCTGCCTGAAAATAAAAAAAAAATCATCTACTAAAACTGATATTTTGTACAGTTAATCAATTTATGCGATAATGATCGAAAATTTGAAAATTTTTGCTTTACATTTGTTTAGAAGGCAGTTATGCAAAATATTGATATTCGTGGGGCGAGAACCCACAATTTAAAAAACGTGAATTTGGTTCTTCCGAGAGATAAATTTATTGTGATTACAGGGTTGTCGGGGTCGGGCAAATCGTCTTTGGCTTTTGATACCCTTTATGCTGAAGGGCAGCGTCGTTATGTGGAAAGTTTATCCGCTTATGCTCGTCAGTTCTTATCTTTGATGGAAAAGCCCGATGTCGATCACATCGAAGGGCTTTCCCCTGCGATTTCAATTGAGCAGAAATCTACTTCGCACAATCCTCGTTCTACGGTGGGAACAGTGACGGAAATCCACGATTATTTGCGTTTGTTGTTTGCCCGTGTGGGGGAACCTCGCTGTCCTGATCACGATGTGCCATTAGCGGCTCAGACGATTTCGCAAATGGTGGATAGAGTTTTGGAAGAGCCTGAAGGTAAGCGTTTGATGTTGCTTTCCCCTGTGGTGAAAGATCGTAAAGGTGAACACGCAAAATTATTAGAAAATCTGACCGCTAATGGCTATATCCGAGCCAGAATTGATGGGGAAATTTGCGATCTGTCCGATCCGCCCAAATTAGAATTGCAGAAAAAACATACGATTGAAGTGGTGATTGATCGCTTTAAAGTGCGTAGCGATATTGCGACCCGTTTAGCCGAGTCCTTTGAAACGGCATTGGAACTCTCCGGCTCAACGGCGATTATTGCCGATATGGACGATCCGAATGCAGAAGAGTTAGTGTTTTCGTCAAGTTTTGCTTGTTCTCACTGTGGCTATTCGCTGACGGAATTAGAACCTCGTCTTTTCTCGTTTAATAATCCTGCTGGGGCTTGCCCAACTTGTGATGGCTTAGGGGTTCAGCAATATTTTGATGAACGTAAAGTGGTGCAAAATCCTGATGTGTCTTTAGCAAGCGGTGCAATTAAGGGCTGGGATCGCCGTAGTTTCTACTATTTTGGTTTATTGAAATCCGTGGCGAAGCATTATGATTTTGATATTGAAATGCCGTTTAATCAGTTGCCGAAGAAAATTCAAAACATCATTTTAAACGGTTCAAAAGATGAAATTGAATTTGTCTATGTGAATGATCGGGGCGATAGTGTTAAGCGAGTTCACGCTTTTGAAGGGGTGTTGAACAATATGGCTCGTCGTTATAAGGAAACCGAGTCAAATGCAGTGCGTGAAGAGTTGGCAAAATATATTAATAACCGTGCTTGTACCGATTGTGAAGGCTCTCGTTTACGTCGTGAAGCCCGTTATGTCTTTTTAGAGAAAACCAACTTGCCGATGGTGTCGGAAAAGAGTATCGGTGAAGCCTTGGAATTTTTTGAAGGTTTACATCTTTCAGGGCAGAAAGCTCAAATTGCAGAAAAAATTCTCAAAGAGATCCGTGAGCGTTTGTCTTTCCTTGTCAATGTAGGATTGAACTACCTTTCGCTCTCTCGTTCGGCAGAAACCTTATCAGGCGGTGAAGCACAACGTATTCGCCTTGCCAGCCAAATCGGTGCTGGGTTAGTGGGGGTGATGTATGTGCTTGATGAACCGTCTATTGGCTTGCACCAACGAGATAATGAACGTTTGCTAAACACGCTTATTCATCTTCGGAATTTGGGTAACACAGTGATTGTGGTGGAACACGATGAAGATGCGATTATGGCGGCAGATCATATTGTTGATATTGGACCTGGAGCAGGGGTACACGGCGGGCAGATTATTGCTCAAGGTACAGCTCAAGAAATTATGCAAAATGAAGCGTCGATTACCGGTAAATTCTTATCAGGTAAGGAAAAAATCGAGATCCCGAAACAGCGTACCCCACGAGATGAAAGCAAACAGCTGGTGTTAAAAGGGGCAAGTGGTAATAACTTAAAAGAAGTCGATTTAGCTATTCCTGTTGGTTTGTTTACTTGTATTACAGGGGTATCGGGATCGGGCAAATCCACCTTAATTAACGACACCTTATTCCCGATTGCTCAAAATGCGTTAAACCGTGCAGAAAACAGCGATGTCGCCCCTTATAAGAGCATTGATGGCTTGGCACATTTTGACAAAGTAATCGACATCAACCAAAGCCCGATTGGACGTACCCCACGTTCAAACCCTGCTACTTATACAGGATTATTTACCCCGATCCGTGAACTCTTTGCAGGCACTCAGGAAGCTCGGGCAAGGGGATATACCGTCGGACGTTTCAGTTTTAACGTGCGTGGCGGACGTTGTGAAGCCTGCCAAGGTGATGGAGTGATCAAAGTGGAAATGCACTTCTTACCTGATGTGTATGTGCCGTGCGATCACTGTAAAGGCAAACGCTACAACCGTGAAACCCTTGAAATTCGCTATAAAGGCAAAACTATTCATCAGGTGTTAGATATGACCGTGGAAGAAGCCCGTGAGTTTTTTGATGCCGTGCCGATGATTGCTCGTAAGTTACAGACTTTGATGGACGTAGGCTTATCCTATATCCGTTTAGGGCAATCTTCTACCACCCTGTCAGGTGGTGAAGCTCAACGGGTGAAACTGGCTGCGGAATTATCCAAACGAGATACAGGCAAAACCCTTTATATTCTTGATGAACCGACTACAGGTTTACACTTCGCCGACATTAAACAATTATTGACCGTATTGCACCGCTTGCGTGATCAGGGAAATACCATTGTGGTGATCGAGCATAACTTAGATGTAATCAAAACCGCAGACTGGATCGTCGATCTAGGCCCTGAAGGCGGTAGCGGTGGCGGACAGATTATCGCCGAAGGTACACCTGAAGAGGTAGCAAAAGATAAGAACTCCCATACGGCACGTTTTTTAAACGAAATCTTAAAAAAGAAATAACTCATTAAAACAAAGTAAGCGGTACGTTTTCTCAAAAATTTTGCAAATTTTTAACCGAATCCGACCGCTTGTAACAGGAGGATCAAATGGAATATCAATTTACTCACACCATGCATGGTGTCATAGCCAAATGTTCAATGGATCACGAAGCGTTCGCTCGTTGGTTAAACACTGAGATTGTGCCAAATCCAAAAGAATTAGCCGCTATTTTTACGGAAATTGAACATTGTCGCCAAACCAAAAATCAAAACTACGAATGGATTTTAGAGGGCAAGGAGTATAGTTTATATCTTAATATTGAAGAGGTGATGGTTAAGGCCAATAACTTGGAAATGAGCTTTGAAGAAATAGAAGACGTAGAAAACGGCTTTGGCTTTTACGACGAAGAAAGCATTGCCTTTTGCGGATTGGAAGATTTTGAAGCCTTTCTCACCGCTTACCAACGTTTTGTCACCACCTACCATTAATTTCAAAGGCGCAAGTTGCGCCTTTACTCCCCAAACTAAGCCCTTGTTTTGTCTTGATTTCTTGAGATAGATCGCATTTTTCGCCGATTAACTTTGATAAAATACGCCCAGTTAATTTTCTTTGTGAGGCTATATGAGTGAAATTGCAATAACAGTTAGCCTATTATCTTTAGTTTCGGTGATCGGGCTATGGATTGGGCATATTAAAGTAAAAGGCGTAAGTCTGGGAATCGGCGGTGTGTTATTCGGCGGGATTATTGTCTCCCACTTTATGACACAGTACGGGGTAACGCTAGACCCGCATACTCTTCATTTTATCCAAGAATTCGGGCTGATCTTATTTGTTTATACCATCGGTATTCAAGTCGGCCCCGGTTTCTTTGCTTCATTACGCCATTCGGGGCTGAAATTAAACGGTTTCGCCTTAATGATTGTAGGGCTCAGCGGCGTACTGGTTATCCTGTTACATAAACTGTTTGATATT
>JBGXMX010000022.1:0-6999 GCA_041809245.1 Glaesserella sp. | reverse complement strand
GAGCTAGGCAAGTTGTTGGCGTTCTTAAAAGAACCCGAACCGCCAAAAGGCTTTAAGGATCTTATCGGGCAGTTGCCACAGTGGAAGCAAGTGCTGAATATGCCAAGTAAGGTGTTGAGCAAAGCAGATTGTCAGCAAGTGGTGATCTCGGGTGATGATGTCGATCTGTATCAACTGCCGATTATGCACTGTTGGCAAGGTGATGTCGCACCGCTTGTCACTTGGGGTTTAACCATTACGCAAGGGCCTTATAAAAAGCGGTTAAATTTGGGGATTTATCGCCAGCAGTTGATCGGCAAAAATAAACTGATTATGCGTTGGCTGTCACATCGTGGCGGTGCGTTGGATTTCCAAGAGTGGAAAGAAGCTAACCCTGATAAGCCGTTTCCTGTTTCCGTTGCATTAGGGGCGGATCCTGCAACGATTTTAGCAGCCGTCACGCCGATCCCCGATACCTTATCGGAATATGCATTTGCAGGGTTATTGCGTGGACAGAAAACCGAAGTGGTGAAATCCATCAGCAATGATTTGGAAGTGCCAGCCAGTGCGGAGATTGTGCTTGAAGGCTATATCGATCTGAACGAAACGGCGTTGGAAGGGCCTTACGGCGATCATACGGGATATTACAATGAACAAGAGTATTTCCCTGTGTTTACCGTGACGCATATCACCATGCGAAAAGATGCCATTTATCATTCCACCTACACGGGCAGACCACCTGATGAACCAGCGGTCTTAGGCGAAGCTTTAAATGAAGTGTTTATCCCGATTTTACAGAAGCAGTTCCCTGAAATCGTTGATTTCTACTTACCGCCCGAAGGCTGTTCTTATCGCCTAGCGGTAGTGACCATCAAAAAGCAATACGCAGGACACGCCAAACGAGTAATGATGGGTGTTTGGTCGTTTTTACGGCAGTTTATGTACACTAAATTTGTGATTGTGTGTGATGATGATGTCAATGCGAGAGATTGGAAAGATGTGATCTGGGCGATTACCACCCGTTGCGATCCTACAAGAGATACAACATTAATCGAAAACACACCGATTGATTACCTTGATTTTGCATCCCCTGTGGCTGGATTAGGCTCAAAAATGGGGATTGATGCTACAAATAAATGGGCTGGCGAAACCCAACGAGAATGGGGTACGCCGATTACCAAAAATCCCGATGTCGTCAAACGTGTTGATGAGATTTGGGAAAGTTTGGGAATCGATCGGTAATAAACGGCGGGCAGAATCCCTTCTCTCGTTGATGGGAGAAGGGGAAAAGCAAGTTTTTATCTTCGCTCGGTTTGATAACGTTGCACGAATTTGGTTTGATGTTTGGCAATCACCTCTTCAATCGAGATGCCGTATTTATCCGCTAGAATAAATAAGTTATCAAACACATCCCCCAACTCTTCAATCAAATTCGCTTTTTTCTGTAAAGCGTCTTGTTCTATTTCGTCAGGGCGCTCTCGCCCGATTTCAATGGCTCGTACGGCGCAGGCAACTTCACCAATTTCCTCGGTCAGATAAGCGAGACGTCGAAATACATCACGCTCATACCAGTTTTGTTGTTGATAAAATGCTCTAACCCATTGTTGGTATTCCGAAAAATGCATGTTTCCTCTTCAATTATTTGTTAGTATTCGCAGCTACTTTAACAAAAAAACAGGAAAAAACAGAATGAAAATTACGGTGTACTGCGGTGCAAGCGTTGGTAATAATACGGCTCATCAACAGGCTGCAATTGCTCTAGGTCAATGGATTGCCGCTCGGCAATATACTTTAGTTTATGGTGGCGGTAATGCGGGTTTAATGGGGTTATTAGCCAATACCGTGTTAGAAAACGGCGGTAAGGTGATTGGTATTATGCCGACCTTTTTGCAAGCGCGAGAGTTAGCGCACACAGGTTTGACTGAGATGATCACAGTCCGTTCCATGCCTGAGCGAAAAAGCAAAATGATTGAACTGGGTGATGTATATATTGCTTTAGCGGGTGGGTCGGGAACATTAGAAGAAATTACCGAGGTCATCTCATGGGCAAGAATCGGGCAGAATAACAATCTTTGTATTTTGTTTAATAGCGACGGCTATTATGAGCCGCTTAAAGCATTTTTCGATAATATGGTCGTTCAAGGTTTTTTTAACCCAAACCGATCGGGATAAAACGCTGTTTTCCGCCGATTTAGGTGAGATCGGGGCGTTTATTGCCGATTATACGCCGCCTGAAGTGAGAAAATATTAGATACAAGCGGTGTGATTAAGCCTCAAATTTGCAAAAATTTTCCCTGATAAGAGCGCTTGTATTATTTTAAGCCAAGCCGGTTAAAGAGCGCTCGTTTTTCCTGTTCATGCAGCAGATAAAATTCGCCTGCGTTTAACCCGTCTAAACTCAATTGCCCGATAGCAACCCGAATTAAGCGCAATGTCGGAAAGCCGATATGTGCAGTCATGCGGCGCACTTGGCGGTTTTTACCCTCAGTGATTTTTAATTCAATCCACGAGGTTGGAATCGACTTTCTTTCACGAATTTTAGGCGCAGTCGCCCAATTAAAATCCGGCGCAGAAATTTTTTTAGCTTTAGCGGGCTTCGTCAGCCCGTCTTTGAGTTCCACACCAAGGCGTAATTTGGCTAAATCCGCTTCTTGAGGTTCACCTTCTACTTGCACCCAGTAGGTTTTTTGTTTGTCGAATTTAGGGTTGGCTAAACGGTGTTGAATTCCGCCGTGATTAGTCAGCAGTAACAGCCCTTCGCTATCTCGATCAAGCCGCCCGACGGGATATACATCCGAAATGGGAATAAAATCTTTCAGTGTTTGGCGACCTTGCTCATCGCTAAATTGGCTGAGTACGTCGTAGGGCTTATTAAACAGCAAGATGAGGGTGTCATCAAAAGAGGGCTGCGGTTTGATGTTTCGCTGAGGCGGATGTTTAGAGGAAAATCGACGGAGTTTCATAAGATACGGTGAGTGGTTGGAAGCATTAAATGCTTCCAACCAGCGTTAAAGCTTAACAGGTTCAATAATTTCACTCGGGTAACAGCCCAACACCTTAAGGAAGCTGGTTACGGCTTGCAGTTCTTCAAGGGCTTTTTGAGTGTTCGGGTTGTGAATATTGGCTTCCAATTCGACGTAAAACATCTCTTCCCACGGTTTACCGTAAATCGGGCGGGATTCTAATTTCATCATACGAATATCATGTTTTTTAAATACCATTAATGCATCAACCAAAGCACCCGCTTGTTGTGTGGTGGTCATTAACAGTAAGGTTTTGGTTTGTACTTGCGGTGAAACTTTCACCGGCTCTTTGGCAACCACGATAAAGCGTGTAATGTTATTGGCTTGGTTGGCAATGTCGGTTTTTAGGACTTCCAAACCGTATAATTTTCCGCCGTCTTCATTACCCAGTGCGGCAATATTGGTTTTATTTAAGCGTGCAACCAATTGCATGGCATGGGAGCTGCTTTCGCAATATTTAATATGCACTTTATCCAAACTTTGTAGAAACTGGCTACATTGCTGCGCAGGTTGCGGATGGGTGTAAATGGTATCTATTTTGCTCAAATCGCTCTGTGCGCCGGCTAATACGCAATGTTTGATCGGGTAGGCTAATTCGCCGACTAAAGCCAAATCGGTATGTTGCAGTAAGTCGTACACTTCATTAATGGAACCGGATGTGGTGTTTTCCAACGGCAGCACACCGTAATCCGCCTCCCCATTTTTAACTTTTTCAAACACCGCATCAAAGGATTCGCAGCTGAGTTCAACCAGCTCTTCCGGATAATGTTTGGCAAATTGACGGGAAGCCAAATGGGAGTAAGAGCCGCGCATACCTAAAAATGCAATAGAAATACGCTGATCTTTAATTTCATTCAATTTGCTTTGTAAGTAATTTTGTTGGGTTAACACCGAATCTTCAATAATCCGCTGGAAAATTTGGGTGATATATTGCGGATCAAGCTGATAATTTTCCGCCTGTGCAAAATTAACCAGCTCTTGTAATAGCTCTTTTTCACGTACCACATCACGCAACGGTTTTTGGGTAATCTCTTTGCTGCGCACTACATCAAAAGCCAAACGGTGGCGTTCGGATAATAATTTCAACAAATTACGGTCAATTTGGGTAATTTGTTGACGAATTTCGGAAAGATCTAAAGACATTGAGTTTCCTTAAAATCAACAAGCGGTATCAATTTGCAAAAATTTTGCAAAATCACACCGCTTGTGGTGTTAGTTAATCGCGTATTGAATGGTAACGACCAAGCGGACTTTTTTATCAATCGAAGAAGTATCGTAGCTTCCGCCGTAGTCGCTGCTGTCGTCCGTCGTTAAATTGGTTGATTTAATATCAAAAGAACCTTGTGACGCGGATTTTAACAAGCCGACTTTCACGTTACTGGTTTTGGCAAATTCTTCAGCCCGCACATACGCATCTTGAGTTGCTTTGGCAATAAGATCACGTTTGATAGCTTCTAAATTTTCCAAGTAGTAATTAGGGCTGTCAAAGTCAATCGCTTGATTTTCGGCACGTAAGTATTGAATTTTACTTAATGCTTTTTGTAATTTGTCTAACTCTTTGGTTGAAATAATGATGGCGCGATAGGCATTGTAACCATTTTGACGAGAACGCTCTTTGCCGAATTCGTCGGTATAGTATTCGCGGTTTTCACTGACGGAAATTTCGTTAATTTCACGATCTTTCGCCTCAAATCCCTGCTCGGTTAAGAATTTTACCGCTCGATTTAAGTTATGTTGGTTTGACTGCATTGCATCGGCATACGTCGCTCCCCAACCATAAATCGTCAGCCGCCATGAGCCGATGGTTGCCTTGTGTTCTGCCTCTGCCAATCCTTTCACGGTAATTACACCCGTTTGTTGTAAATTTTTAAATTGATGACCTAAGATAAAAGCGGAAGCCATTAAACCAAGGGCAAGGATAACGCCGAAAATAGCCAAATAGGTTGATTTAGGTGAAGTTGACATAATGTAGTCCTAATCAGTTAAAAGTGCGACATTCTAGCTATTCCGCCGTAAAATCACAATCACCGAATGGGTGGGAAAAGATCTTATTCGTTCTCTTATGTAAATGATTAATTATTTTTTAAGGATTTTCCGTTAAAATGTCGCCAATATTCGCAAACCAAAAGGGTAAAAAATGCAATTTATTGGAAAAATCATCGGTTTCATTTTAGGTTATAAGTTTTTTGGCGGATTTTTCGGCGGTTTGCTAGGGCTTATTATTGGGCATTGGGGCGACAAAAAACTGTATGAATTAGGCAGTGTATCTTCTACTATTTTTGGCAAAGCACTAACTCGCCAGTCTCTCTTTATGCAGACAACTTTTGCGGTATTAGGACACATTTCCAAAGCAAAAGGACGAGTGACGGAAAATGATATTCAGCTTGCTCGTCAGCTAATGGCGAATATGAAACTTGATGCCAATAACCAGCAACTTGCCCAAAAAGCCTTTACTTTAGGGAAAGAGGCTAACTTTCCGCTACGTCAAGTTATGCAAGAATTTCGTGAAGCCTGCGGACAACGCCGTGATTTATTGCGTTTCTTCGTGGAAGTCCAAATGCAAGCGGCATTACAAGATGGCAATTTAGATGGCAATGAGCAGCAAATTTTATTCACTATTGCTGAAACATTGGGAATGTCCCGCTTGCAGTTTGAACAGATGATCGCAATGGTGGCGGCGGCTCAACGTTTCCGTTCAGGCTATTATCAATATGAACAGCAAGGCTCAAGCCAACAAGGACAATATCAAGGAAATTATGGCGGTTATCAGCGTTCAAGCGGGCCAAGTTTAAAAGATGCTTATAGTGTATTAGGGGTATCAGAAAGCGACGATCAAACTACGGTTAAACGTGCTTATCGTAAATTAATGAATGAACATCACCCGGATAAATTGGTCGCAAAAGGTTTACCGTCTCAAATGATGGAAGTGGCAAAAGAAAAAGCACAGCAAATTCAAGCCGCTTATGATCTCATTTGTAAATCAAAAGGATGGAAATAATGCAAACCCGTTCTCATATTGTTCCGCTTTTTTTAGCTATTGTAATCATCGTAATTGCCGTGTGGTCAGGACTTAATCCGACCGACCGTGCGGTGTGGTATGCCGAAGTTATGCCGATTTTTGTGGTGTTCGGCTTATTGGTAGTGACTTATCCTCGTTTTCAATTTAGTGGGCTTGCCTATGTGCTGATGTCACTGTGGATGATTATGCACCTAATCGGTGCAAAATATACCTTTGCAAATGTGCCGTTTGATTGGGCAAATCAGTATTTGACCTTTTTAGGCGAAGATCGTAACCACTTTGACCGTGTGGCTCACTATATTATCGGCTTTTATAGCTTCCCGATGGCGGAATGGTTATTGCGTAAACGTAAATGTGGTTTAGGCGTGGCATTCTTCTTTTCGCTCTTTTTTATTATGTCGGTTGCCGCTGCCTATGAGATTATCGAATGGCAATATGCGGTGATTGAAGGCGGCAATGCGGGCATTGAATTTTTAGGCTCGCAAGGCGATATTTGGGACGCACAAAAAGATATGCTCGCCGATACGCTAGGGGCAATTACCGCATTAATCATCTACTTAATTGCCCGTCCTGACTTACGTTTACGTCATTCTTCTTACTAACAAGCGGTCGGGTTTTGTGGAAAATTTACCAAAAGTTATCCTTGCACCTATGCAAGGGGTGTTAGACCCCTTTGTGCGTCAATTATTAACGGCAGTCAATGATTATGATCTGTGCATTTCAGAATTTGTGCGAGTGGTCGATCAAAAACTGCCGAAGAAAACCTTTTATCGCCTTTGCCCTGAGCTACACAATAACGGCTTTACCCCATCGGGTACGCCGGTGCGTGTACAAATTTTGGGGCAACATCCACAATGGTTAGCGGAAAACGCAGCACTTGCCGTAGAGCTTGGCTCGCACGGGGTTGATCTCAACTGCGGTTGTCCGTCGAAAACGGTGAATGGCAGTAATGGCGGTGCGTCTTTATTGAAACAGCCT
>JBGXMX010000021.1:0-5024 GCA_041809245.1 Glaesserella sp. | reverse complement strand
GCTTGTGAGAAGGAAAAAGGTATGTGGAAAGAAGTATTATTAAATTACGGGATTTTTCTTTTAGAGTTATTGACCATCTTCGGCATTATTGCCGTGGTTGTGATGTTGATTTTAGACAGCCGCAGACAGCCTGAGAATGGTTCAATTACGGTAGAAAACTTAACTGAAAAATATCAAGAGCAGCAAAAAGCATTGTCTCAAGTATTCTTAAGCGAAGCGGAGCAAAAGCACCAAGAAAAACAAGAAAAGAAAGCGCAAAAAGAGAAAGCAAAAGCGGAGAAAAAGCGCTTGAAAGACGGCGAGGCGCCGGCGGAAGAGCCTCAGTCCCGTTTATTCGTACTCACCTTTAAAGGCGATATACACGCCAGTGCGGTCTCTTCTTTGCGTAAAGAGATCGATGCGATTTTAGCCCTTGCGAATCCTCAAAAAGACGAGGTGTTGCTAAAATTAGAAAGCCCCGGCGGTATTGTGCATGGCTACGGACTTGCCGCATCTCAATTACAACGGCTAAAATCTCACCAAATTCCGTTAACCGTAGCGGTCGACCAAGTGGCGGCAAGCGGAGGGTATATGATGGCGTGCGTGGCAAATAAGATTGTCGCCGCACCTTTTGCTGTGATTGGCTCAATCGGCGTGGTTGCGCAAGTGCCGAATATTCATCGTTTATTGAAAAAGCATGATATTGACGTTGATGTTATGACGGCAGGGGAATATAAACGGACTGTGACTTTGGTCGGTGAGAATACGGAAAAAGGCAAACAAAAATTCCAGCAGGAATTGGAAGAGACTCATCAATTATTCAAACAGTTTGTCGCAGAACATCGTCCGCAGTTAAATATGGATGAGGTGGCAACCGGCGAGCATTGGTTTGGTCAGCAGGCGTTAAAATTGAATTTGGTGGATGAAATTGCCACCAGCGATGATCTCATTTTAAGTGCAGTGAAAAACAAAGAGGTGATTGAAGTCATTTATCGACAAAAGAAAAAGCTGGCTCAGCGTGTGGGCGAGCAGGTAGAGTCGAGTGCGGAAAATCTCGTGATGAAATTAATCCATAAGCACCGCTCTTCGTTACTGTAAAAGGTTGTCATTTTTAGCGATCTGCATTTTTATTGAATTTGTCGAATAAATAGACTTCCAATATGCGTAAAAAATGCGTATTATACGCCCCCTCAAGTTAAGAATATCGCATTCAATTTCTTAACGGTATATTGTGAAAAGTACGGTTTTACACCGTACTTTTTATTTGGACATCACTCTTGTTAAATTTGTTTTAAAAATAATCAATGGATAAATCGATGCAGATTGGACAGTATGCTATTAAAAACCGCATTTTCCTTGCACCGATGGCAGGCATTACCGACCAGCCTTTTCGGCGATTATGCAGCCAACTTGGCGCGGGTTTAACTTTTTCGGAAATGATGTCCACAAACCCTGATGTATGGCATACCGAAAAATCGAGATTGCGCTTGGCGCACCATCACGAAATCGGGATTAATGCCGTACAAATTGCGGGATCTGATCCCACAGAAATGGCTTCAGCCGCTCAAATAAATGTGGAATACGGTGCGGACATTATTGATATCAATATGGGTTGCCCCGCCAAGAAGGTCAATAAGAAAATGGCAGGCTCTGCCTTACTTCGAGAACCGGATTTGGTTGCACGTATTTTAGAGGCTGTGGTAAACGCCGTTGATGTACCTGTGACATTAAAAATTAGGACGGGTTGGGATCCTGAAAATCGAAATTGCTTGGAGATTGCTCAAATTGCAGAGCAAGCGGGAATTGCTGCATTAAGTATTCACGGGCGCACGAGAAGTTGTTTATTCGAAGGCGAGGCAGAATACGACAGCATTAAAGCCGTAAAACAAGCCGTTTCAATTCCGATTATTGCCAATGGTGATATTACTTGCGTTCAAAAAGCAAAGCAGGTGCTTGACTATACACAAGCCGATGCGGTGATGATTGGGCGGGGAAGTTTGGGAGCGCCTTGGTTATTTAAGGAAATGGCAGATTTTTTAGAGAAAGGAGAGCTGGGTTCGACCCTTCCTTTAGTGGAAAAATGCCAATGGATGTTAAAGCATATTGATGATCTTTATCAGTTTTACGGCGAGGAAAAAGGTTATCGTATTGCGCGTAAACATGTCGGTTGGTATGTCGATAAACTTAGCCCAAACTCAAATTTTAAACGTACTTTTAATGCACTGGATTCGACGAAAGCGCAATTTAATGCATTAGAAGATTTTGTGAAATCGATTCTTTGTGAATCTTAAATCAGTTGGATAAGGACAATGTTAGAACAACAAGCTACGCAAAACCCATTAACAGTATCAATGCTTAATGCACAAGCACAACAAGTGAACAAACCACTACGCGATAACGTTAAGCAAGCGTTAAGAAACTATTTATCTCAATTAAATGGCGAAGATCCGACGGAATTATATGAGTTGGTATTATCGGAAATTGAGCACCCGATGTTAGATATGGTGATGCAATATACGCGCGGTAACCAAACCCGTGCGGCGACTATGCTTGGCATCAACCGTGGAACACTACGTAAAAAATTAAAGAAATACGGTATGGGTTAATCACTAATCCATAAGAATAAGAAAGAAGCGGATAATCAATGAATTGTCCGCTTTTTGTTTATCGGAATACAACTATTTGTTGTCTAAGCTATTTTGACCGCTTTATATTGGCTCTGCGGTTCAATAATTAACGAACGGGCTTTGATAATCTGAAGTTCATACTTACCGCTTTGTTGAGTAACACTCATCACATCATTAACCGCATTTGCAGTATGTTCAAACGCCTCAAGGTCGGACTTACCGTTCAGTAAATTTGCTAAGAACAAACCGCTGGTCAAATCGCCGACACCGACAGGATCTTTCGCTACAAATCGGTGTAACGGGCGGCTGATATGCCAAATACCGTCTTGATTTGCCAATATCATTTCAAATTGAGAAGGATCCCGCCCTACTTTGCTTAAATGTTTGACTAACACACGTTTTACACCTTGAGCGCGAATAAATTTAATCGCCTCAAGCGCCTGCTCAAAATTCTCGACCGTTAATCCCGTCAGTTCTCTTAACTCCACTAAATTCGGCGCAATAATATCGGCTTTTGCCATGGCGCTGTCACGCAAAAACTCCGCTACGCCCGGTGCGACGATACAGCCCTTATCCGGATGCCCCATTACCGGATCGCAAAAGTAAATGGCATTCGGATTTGCGGCTTTTACCCTTTCGACACAAGCCAAAATCTCAGCGCCTTGCTCTGCCGCACCGATGTAGCCCGACAACACCGCATCGCACTCGTGTAACGCCTCAATCTCGGCAATACCTTGAGTGATCTCACCAATCTGTTCTTTCGGCACAACCATTCCTTTCCATTTACCGTATTGGGTATGGTTGGAAAATTGAACGGTATTTAATGCCCATACATCTACACCTAATAATTGCATCGGAAAAGTCGCCGCTTTATTACCGGCATAACCATAAACAACGTGAGACTGAATGGATAGTACATGTTTCATTAAATTAAACTCCTTTTGGAATAGTAAATTCGATTGCACGGCGTGCATTCTACACTCTCTTTCTTTCTCATGGCGATAAACTTTCACCCTCTGAGTATTTTGCAAAATTTTGGCATAAACAGAGCGCTTGTTGTTCCTTGCTGAAAATGATAGATTGCGCGCAGTTTTGATAGAGTAGGTAGAAGATGAAAGAACTGATTATTCCTCAAATTAATCAGAATGAGAGCCTGTTTTCAACATTGAAAACACGTATTGCGTTTGCCAAAGAGCGGGTTGAAGCATTGGAATCTTTGCGTATGCAGCGTGCGCTGGTCGAAAATTCCGCCGGCTTTCAAACGGTGCTTTCCTTACTTCCGGCGCTTCTTCATTATAACGAACCTAACCTGATTGGTTATGTGGAAAATGCACCTTGCGGTTTTTCTCCGTTTCAAATTAACGCCGTAGCGCAAGATTTTCTTGACTCCCTTGCCATTGAGCAGGTTACCTCGCCCGATGTCTTAGCCTTCGACGGGCTGTATGTGATGGGCAGTTTCGGCTCGGTGACCCAAACAACCCTATCCGATTTGGATTTATGGCTTTGTCATACAACGGTATTGAGTCCGACGCAACAACAAGCGCTTTCTGAAAAGTTATCCCTGATTCAACACTGGGCGAAAGAGTTTGGCGTAGAGCTACAATTTTATTTGATGAACCCGACCCACTTTAAAGCCCAACAATATAACAGTGATGTCACGACCGAACACAGCGGCTCGGCTCAGCACTTCTTTTTGTTGGATGAATTTTACCGCTCCGCCATCCGCTTGGCGGGAAAACGAGTCTTATGGCTGCATTTAAACGAAGAGGATTACCGTCAGGTTACCCAACAGCAGGATTTTGATTTCAGCGACTGGATAGACTTTGGCGATCTCTCCTCTCTTTCGATCGGCGAATATTTTGGCGCCAGCCTTTGGCAACTTTACAAAGGAATTAAAAACCCCTACAAATCGGCGATTAAAATTTTATTATTGGAAAGTTATGCGCAAACCTACCCGGCAACGCCGTTGATTTCGGTGAAATTTAAGCAAAAGCTCTTTTCTACCAACAGCGTGCAATATCATTTTGACCCCTATCTCGCCATGCTTGAGCAAGCGACCGAATATTTGGAACAACGTAAAGAGTTCGGGCGTTTAGACCGTCTGCGCTACTGTTTTTACCTTAAAGCGATTGAAGGGCAGCAAACAACATGGCGGATTCACTATCTGCATCGGTTGGCTAAAAGCTGGGGGTGGGCAGACAGCGAACTTCATCGCCTTGCTTGTCGCAAAAGTTGGAAAGTCAAACAAGCGATGGCGGATCAGCAAATGCTGGTTGAACAGCTATTGCAAAGTTATCGTAATTTGATTCATTTTGCCCGCAAATTCCATATCGATCCGAGCATTATGCCGCAAGATACCGATATTTTAATGCGCAAGCTCTATTCGGTGTTTGAGGTATTACCGGGCAAAGTAACGCT
>JBGXMX010000020.1:0-4796 GCA_041809245.1 Glaesserella sp. | reverse complement strand
CCGCTTGTAGGGTGAAAGTCGGTATAATTTTCAACAATATTGATTGAAGGAACCGACTATGACATCTCTGACACAACTCCTGCCTGATTTTCTTTTCCAACCGCTGTTTTGGGTGTTGGCATTGCTTGTATTTGCTATTTGGCAATTTATTCAAAATAAACTGCGGATGGACATTGTTGCCTTACTGGTGATGGCATTTTTCAGCCTCAGCGGTATTTTAACCGTGCAGGAAGTGTTTGCAGGATTAAGTGATCCGAATGTGGTATTAATCGCCCTGCTCTTTATCGTCGGTGAAGGACTTGTGCGTACGGGGATTGCTTATCAAGTCAGCGAATGGCTGATGCGGGTGGCAGGAGCGAGTGAAGTTCGGGTGTTGGTACTGTTAATGCTCAGTATTGCAGGGCTTGGTTCTTTTATGAGTTCAACTGGGATCGTCGCCATTTTTATACCCGTTGTGATGGCAATCTGCTCAGGGATGGGGATTTCACCTAAGCGATTAATGATGCCTTTAAGCGTTGCCGGTCTTATCAGCGGAATGATGACTTTAATCGCCACGCCGCCGAATTTGGTTGCCCATTCCGAACTCGTGAAAGCAGGCTTTACCGGCTTTAACTTTTTTAGCTTCACTCCCGTTGGAATATCGGTTCTAGTTTTAGGAATCGGCTATATGTTACTGGCGCGACGTTGGTTAGATGACGGTGAATCCGTCGCACCGGTCGAGCGCCGTCAACGTTCTTCCATGCCTCAATTTATTAAGGAATATCACTTGGAAGGGCGGGCTAAAATGGCGGTGGTAACATCAGGTTCCGTTTTTATCGGTAAAACGATTAATGAACTGAACCTGCGTAGCGAATATGGGCTGAATATTGTTGCGATTCAACGGGTGAAACGTTTTAGAAATATCTCTATGAGTGCTTATGGCACAATGACATTGCAGGAAAAAGATATTTTATTGTTAGACAGTGGTGTGGAGAGCGAAACTTTTAGTGCCTATTGCCAACAATTCGGTTTAAAAGAGATTGCGTTAAAAGGGGAATATTTTTCAGATCACGCCAAATCGGTAGGTATGGCGGAAGTCTCTCTTATGCCTGAAACAGTCAGTATCGGCAAAAGTATCAGCGAGTTAAAATTCCGCTCTACCTACGGCTTAAGCGTAGTCGGGTTAAAGCGTGACGGTGAGATTCTGCAAGACGATATTATCCATCTGCCGCTCAAAATGGGTGATGTGTTGTTGGTTATGGGCGTTTGGAACCAAATTATGCAGATGGATAAGGATAACAAAGACTTTTTCTTACTGAATACGCCTGAGGAGAGTAAACAAGCCGCACCGGCAATCAGCCAAGCACCCCATGCGCTGTTTTCGGTGCTCACCATGGTCGTATTGATGATTACCGGCATTGTACCGAATGTAATTGCCGCCCTAATTGCCTGTTTAATGCTCGGTAAGTTCCGCTGCGTAGATATGAAAAGCGCTTATGAGTCCATTCATTGGCCAAGCTTAGTACTGATTGTGGGGATGATGCCGTTTTCAATCGCCCTACAAAAAACCGGTGGGGTTGATTTGGTCGTGGGTATGCTACTGGAGATTATGCAAGGCTTAAGTATACATTTTGTACTGATTGTACTGTTTATTTTCACCGCCATTATCAGCGCCTTTATTTCCAACACCGCAACGGCAATTTTGGTAATGCCGATTGCGATTGCAATCGCCAAACAACTTAATTACTCGGCGGCACCTTTTGCGATGATTGTGGCGATTTCAGCTTCTGCGGCATTTATGACCCCGGTTTCTTCCCCGGTTAATACCATGGTGCTGGCACCGGGCGGATACCGCTTTATTGACTTTGTAAAAGTCGGCGTACCGTTTACGATTTTGGTTATGCTACTATCCGTCTTTTTAGTGCCGATCTTATTTCCGCTTTAAGCGAACAAGCGGTCGACTTTGCAAAAAAATTTGCAAAATAGACCGCTTTTTGCATTAAAGCATTGATTTCTTCGTGACTTTTGGCTTTAATGCTTGCCCGATTTTGATTTTCCTAATTTTGAATAGATAGAGGCATATTATGGCAGACAGTTTTAGCGTAACCCGTCGCTTTTTTGACGACAAAAATTATCCGCGCGGTTTCTCTCGTCACGGTGATTACACCATCCGTGAATCGCAAACTTTAGAACAATTTGGTCAAGCGTGCGTGGCGTTAGAAAACGGTGAGCGTAAGCCTGCAACGGCAGAAGAGAAGCAATTCGTTGCGGTAGTAAAAGGCGAAAAAGCCGCTGAAACTTTCTTAGAAAAAACGTGGATTAAATATCGTGAATTAACCAGCAAAACCAAACGTATTTATACGCTTTCAGGCGATGTGAGCGGTGATGTCGGCAGCAGCGACGATAGCGAATAATCCCTTTCAATCCCCCTCTTTTAAGAGGGGAATTTTTTCCGAACAATAATCCCGATGACCTTACCAATCGATCAATATCCTGATTTACTTGCAAAAAAAACGGAAATTTTGACCGCTTTACTGGCTCCGTTTAATGCGCCTGAGCTTGAAGTCTTTGCTTCACCGACAAGCCATTACCGTTTACGTGCGGAATTTCGTGTTTGGCATGATAACGGCGATCTCTACCACATTATGTTCGATCAAACGACTAAACAACGTTATCGTGTCGATCAATTCCCGATTGCCAGTCAGCTCATCAATCAAATGATGACGGTGCTGTTAGCCGAGATCAAAGGTAATGAAGTTCTGACCCGCAAACTGTTCCAAGTTGACTATTTAAGTACGTTAAGCGGTCAGATTGCGGTATCAATGCTCTATCATAAACCTCTGACAGATGAGTGGACTACACAAGCCAAATTGCTCAAACAGCGTTTGACCGGTTATGGGTTTGAAGTACAAGTGATTGGTCGGGCTACCAAGCAGAAAATTGCATTGAATTGCGATTATGTGGAAGAAAAGCTGAATGTAGATGGAAAAACCTACCGTTATCGCCAAGTGGAAAACAGCTTTACCCAGCCGAACGGAACCATGAATATCAAAATGCTGGAATGGGCAAGAAGTTGTACGGTAAACAGTCAGGGCGATTTGTTGGAGCTTTATTGCGGTAACGGTAATTTCTCAATTGCCTTGGCAAGCCACTTCCGTAAAGTGTTGGCGACCGAAATCTCAAAATCTTCGGTGGAATCGGCTCAATATAACATTGAGGTCAACGGCATTGAGAACCTACAGATTATCCGTATGTCTGCCGAAGAATTTACCCAAGCAATGAACGGTGTACGTGAATTTTATCGTTTGCGTGGTATTGACTTAAAACAATATGATTGCAATACGATTTTTGTCGATCCGCCACGAGCCGGATTAGATCAATCGACACTGGATATGGTGCAAGGTTATGAACGGATTCTTTATATTTCCTGCAATCCGCATACTTTGGTTGAGAATTTACAACAGCTGAGTCAAACTCACCGTATCGAACGCTGCGCCTTATTTGATCAATTTCCTTATACCGATCACATTGAAAGTGGCGTTTGGTTGATTCGTCGCACATAATCAGGCGAAAAATAGAGCATTTATGCGGTTTAACCGCATTTTGTGCTTGACCGATTTTATTGTTATCTATATTATTCCGCCTGTTTTTCAGCGGAGGAATGGCAGAGCGGTTGAATGCACCGGTCTTGAAAACCGGCGAGGGTTAACGCCCTCCGTGAGTTCGAATCTCACTTCCTCCGCCACTGAATTGACAGCCTGTTGATAAGCGATTATCAGCAGGTTTTTGCTCTCAATAGCAAACAAAATTTAAAAACAGCTTTCAACCCGGAGGAATGGCAGAGCGGTTGAATGCACCGGTCTTGAAAACCGGCGAGGGTTAACGCCCTCCGTGAGTTCGAATCTCACTTCCTCCGCCACTTTTTAGACCATCAGTGAATATCGCTGATGGTTTTTTATTTGGCAAATTTGCATGAGTTTTGCCATTCATATGACGCAATCCTACTATTTTAGGGACTTTATCGGTATAATATTCCCCATTTCAGAAAATTGAGAACAAGATATGTATAGCAAAATTTTAGCGACAGGCAGCTATATGCCTGCTCAAATTCGCACCAATGCGGATTTAGAAAAAATGGTCGATACATCCGATGAATGGATCGTGACTCGTTCCGGCATGAAAGAACGCCGTATTGCAGCAGCGAACGAAACGGTTGCCACAATGGGTTTTGAAGCAGCAAAAAAATGTTTGGAACAAGTCAATCTCGATCCGCAAGAGATTGATTTAATTGTGGTGGGGACAACCAGTAACTCTCACGCCTACCCAAGTGCGGCATGCCAAATTCAAGGAATGTTAGGTATTGAAGATGCTATCTCTTTTGATGTAGCGGCGGCTTGTACCGGCTTCGTTTATGCTTTAAGTGTTGCCGATCAATTTGTGCGTACAGGAAAAGTTAAAAAAGCATTAGTGGTGGGTTCCGATCTCAACTCTCGTAAATTAGATGAAACAGATCGTAGCACCGTTGTTCTTTTCGGTGATGGTGCAGGTGCCGTAATTTTAGAGGCAAGTGAAGAAAAAGGTATTATTTCAACCCATTTACATGCGTCTGCCGATACCAAAGATTCCCTTGTGCTACCGAATATGGAACGCGGTAATGATCGTTCCGGCTTTATTGCCATGCAAGGCAACGCTACCTTTAAACTGGCGGTAGCACTGATAATGCGTAAATTTGCTTGGTGCGGTACCAGCCAGTCAAGTTGACTTTTATCTAGATTATTTGCTGCTAATGTCTCTTCAACAACATTTGATAACTCTTT
>JBGXMX010000019.1:0-7389 GCA_041809245.1 Glaesserella sp. | reverse complement strand
CCATGACCATTTTTTGCCGAGATCAAAGCGAAATCCGACCCCTTCGGCAGATTCACGTTTCGGCGCAAGCCAATTGCCATAGGTGGTACCTGATTTTGGGGCATTGTTGATGTTCGGATCATTAAGATAGGTCAGCCCACCACTGAAACTCCAGCGATCTTTTTGCGTTATCGCTTCAAGATATTGCCCTATAAACTGTTGAATTTCAGGCGGTAACTCTTCGGCACGTAATTTCTTAAATTGATCTTCGGCAGCTTCCAACTCATTATTTTCAAATAAACTGACGGCAAGTTGCAATCGGGCAGGTTGCAGCTCGGCACGTTCTGCGACGATTTGGCGGTACAGGGATATGGCATCGGTATATTGTTGAGCTTGTTTAGCTAAAATTGCTTGCGCCCATTTGGTCAATAACGGATCGTGAAAGTGAGGTGCAAGTTGCTGATAAATAGGGAAAAGTAACGCAACATTTTCCGCATTACCTTGCACCACGGCAGGCAGCATTGCCCGCAATACTAAATCAGGATGCTGCGCCAATTGCTCTTTTGAAATGGAGAGCGTTTGCTCTTTTGTCGCTTTACTGTTTGCAGATGTCTGCTGAAGATGAGGCTTCATCGGTGCGGTAACCTGTTCTTCATTTTGAATGCGTTGATCGTTTAAACGTTCGGCAATTTTTTGTTGCTCCGAATCGGCAACGCTAAAGCTACAAGAACAACAGAACGCCGCAAATACGATAATTCTTTTCATATTTCCCTTAAAAATAAAGGCTACCTAAATGTAGCCTCAGGCCGCTGACAAACCATCCGTAAATCCATTGAACAATGATGGCGCTCGTTTGTAACGAGTGCCTTTTGTCACATTTGATGATGTGTTTCAGCACACGTTAAAAACGTGCGCTATCGGATGGTTAATGACCACTCTTATAAATTCTTTGTCAATAATCTGAGGCTACCTAGATGTAGTCTTAAATTTACATAGATGAGAATAGTTTACATTTGTTGAAGATTATCGGCAAGTTAAATCACGCCTAACTTTTCTAACGCATCTAAAATACCGTCTTGTTCAATCGGTAGAGTCACATAATCGGCTAACGCCTTCAGCTCCTCTTCCGCATTCCCCATCGCTACCCCAAATCCAACGGTGGCAATCATTTCCAAATCATTCAACCCATCACCAAATGCCATCGCATTTTCAATACCAAAGCCAAAGTGAGTTAATACATCTTGAATACCTTTTGCTTTGGAATTGTGTTTATTCAGTAGATCCACCGAATATTTATGCCAACGCACCTCTTTTAAATCGCCTTCCAAAATACCTGAGGCGACAACTTCTGCGGTTCGTTCTTGCGGAAAGAATGCCAATAATTGAATAACGCTATGATCCAAATAGTAATTCGGGTCAACAATATAATCCGCTTTAATCGGACGTAACGATTCTTCTACCTCGGCAGTATTTTTTGATACCGCAATTTGCTCTGCGGTGACAAAAGCATACTCTATTTGTAGTTCCTTAAGCTTGGTCAACATACGCTCAACCCGCTCGGTTGTCAGCGGATATTCACTGATGATTTGACCTTGGTAAAGGTTATACTGCCCGTTTGTGGTGACAAACAGCTCAAAGCCGTCTTTATTCATCAACGGTTTTATCGCCTTTGGAAATGCGCCATAAGTTCTGCCTGTGGCAATTGCGGGAATAATCCCTTTCGCTTTCAATCTGGGAATCACTTGTTCGGAAACGGAAAGGGGAATACGTTCCTCTTTTTTATAGTAGAGCGTTTCATCAATGTCAAAAAAGACGATTTTAATCGGATGTTGTAATGTACTCATAGATTCTCCTTCATTTAAGGGGTTCAGTTTACTCTTTTTCGATCAGTGTCACAAAAATTCTGCGCATTTACCGCCTAAATTTTGATAGAGTGCAAAAAACAGGATGAATAGGAAGAAATATGAACAGGTGGGGATTTCGCTGTTTTCATTGCCATCAACCTTTGGCATTAAGCCAACACGGATTTTGCTCTCACTGTGTACGGTTACTCAAGCCTTCGCCCTATTGCGGTTGCTGCGGCGCATCATTATTGACCGATCAACTCAGTTGCGGACATTGTATGCGAGATGAACCCAAATGGCACCGTATCGTGCAAATTTCCGGCTATAAAGCACCGCTTGTAGAGTGGATCCACCGTTTTAAATTTCAACAACAATATTGGTTGGACAAACCGTTAGCCCGGCTTCTGCTCTTGTCAATCTATCAAGCCAAGCGAAATCATCATTTAACGTTACCTGAGGTAATTTTACCGGTACCGCTTTTTTGGCAGCGATATTGGATCAGAGGATATAATCAAGCGGAATTGATTGCCAAGCAACTTGCCGAATGGCTGAATATTCCTTTAGATAAAAGCGCACTTCAGCGCATAAAAGCTACCGCCTCACAGCGAGAATTAAGCGCACAAGAGAGAAGGCGCAATTTACGGGGAGCGTTTTGCTATCAACCGCAACAGGCATATCAACGGGTGGCGATTGTCGATGATGTTGTTACTACCGGTTCGACGTTAAATACGATTTGCGCCGAATTACTACAACAAGGCGTGAAAGAAATTCAGGTGTGGACATTAGCGCGAGCCTAACCAAAATAGTTTTTCGCTGCTGTTCCAAACGGTTTCGGCAATTAACTCCGGCGTTTCAGGTCGAAGTTCGCATAAGGTTTGAAAACTCACCTTTACGCGTTCGGGGCGATTCGGCTCGCCTTGATAGCCGAATACAGGCATATCGGGAGAGTCAGTTTCCAGTAACAGGCTTTCTAAGGGAAGTTTACGAATTGCTTGGCGGGTTTTATTGGCTCGCACATAAGTGATGGTTCCCCCAACACCGATTTTATAGCCTAGATCAACAAAGCGCTTCGCCTGTTCATAACTTCCTGCAAATCCGTGAACAACACCGGTTCGGGCAAGTTGGGCTTTTTTCAGAAAGGTAAAAAGTTGGTCGTGGCTTTTACGTGAATGCAAATTTACCGGCAAATCATAGCACTTGGCGAAAGCCAACTGAGCTTCAAGAAACTCGCACTGCTTTTGCCACATCTCAAGGGTACAAACAGCCTCAACCGCCCGTTCCAAACCGATTTCCGCAATTGCGGTACAATGAGAATCTTTTTGTTGTAGGCGAGCTTCAAGCAAATCCAAATCTGCCCGTTGATGTTCGGCAATATAAAGCGGGTGAAGCCCTAATCCATAAACAATATGCTGTGGCTCAGCACGGCTACAAGCGGTCACATTTTCAAAATTTTTTGCAGAAATCGCGACGACAAGAATACGTTCTACTTGCTGCGTTTGGGCATTCTCGATCAGCTGCGAAACAGAGAGGTTGAGATCTTGGGCAAGATAGTCAAGGTGAGTGTGGGTATCGAAAAAACGCATTTTATTCCTAAAAAATAAGGGGCGAAAATTTTCGCCCCTATAACCTGATTAATCAAATTATGCTTCAGCTTCAGAATCCGCTTCTTTTTGGAACGGTTTCAATAAACCGAAGAAGAGTGCTGCGCAAAGTACCGCAATACCGATACCTAACCAAACAGAGAGGTCATAATCTAATCCTAAACCGATTGGTGCGTTTAAGATGAAGGTTGAACATACTGTGGTCATGAAAATTGCAGGAATTGTTGCCACCCAGTGGAATTTACCCGTACGGTATAAGTATGCCGCACCCGCCCAAAGGGTAATCATTGCGGTGGTTTGGTTTGCCCAACCGAAATAACGCCATAAGATGGTGAAGTCAATTTTCGATACCATAAAGCCGATAACAAACAGTGGCACGGCAATCATTAAACGTTTTGCAAAAGAACGTTGTTCGATGTTTAAGAAATCCGCAATTAAGAGACGTGCCGCACGGAATGCCGTATCGCCTGAAGTGATTGGTAATACAACCACGCCTAATACCGCTAAGATACCGCCGACTAAACCAAGCATGCTGATTGCAGAATCATATACGACTTTTGCAGGCGTACCGATCTTAATCGCTTCTTGAAGTGCAGCTTGGTCTTGGTAGAAGCTTAAACCTACCATACACCAAATCAATGCAATCACACCTTCAGCAATCATTGCACCGTAGAAAATGAAGCGACCTTCTCTTTCATTTTGCGTACAACGAGCCATTAATGGTGTTTGAGTCGCATGGAAACCGGAAATCGCACCGCATGCAATAGTGATGAACAATAATGGCCAAATCGGTGCATTCGTCGGATGCATATTTTTGAAGAAGTCCATCAAGCCAATATCCGTACCCACAGTTTGGAAGAACGGAATACCGCCTGCGACTAAGCCGTATAACATACCGCAAGTCATAAATAGCAGTAACGCACCGAAGAACGGATAGATACGACCAATGATTTTGTCAATCGGTACTAAAGTTGCAATGATATAGTAAACAAAGATAATAGCCGTCCAAACGACTAAAATTGTTCCTTTAGACGTACCCGCTTCGTCATTAACCGCATTGGCACTTACGCCGCCGTGAGCAATCATGTCACTGGTGATATTGGTTAAAAGAGACGCAGGGCTTGCTACGAATACCACACCCACTAAAAGTAGGAGTAATACGGCGAAGAAGTTCATAAAGTGTTTGACCGGTTTACCTAAGTATTTACCGGTAAGATACGGAATGTTCGCACCACGGTTACGAATACTTAACATACCTGTGAGGTAGTCGTGTACTGCACCTGCGAAGATACAACCGAATACGATCCATAACATCGCAACCGGCCCGTACATTGCACCTAAAATAGGACCGAAAATCGGACCTGTACCTGCGATATTTAATAATTGAATCAACCAAATTTTCTTTTTAGACATTGGTACATAGTCAACACCGTCTTGCATTGAATTTGCCGGTGTCGCACGCTGCGGTTTAATACCGAAGATTTTTTCGATAAGTGTACCGTAGATAAAGTAGCCAAGTACTAAAAAAGCTACACAAAGTAAAAACCATAACATAATCGATATCCTATAAAGAAGGGGAAAATTTCTAGTCTGACTTAAACTAGAAGGCGTGTCATTCTATGTCGGCGTGTCAAGAAAGTAAATTAAGATGTTAGACAAATGTAATAGTTTGTCGGAAAAATGTGACAAAGATCACTCTTTTCCTCTCCCTTGGGTAAACCGTTTTAAAACATTTGAGTATTTCTACACTTTATACGTTTAAAAAATATTCGTTTAAGATTATTTTAAGAACCACCCTTTATATTGCGTGTCTTAGGCGATACGAGCTGATTGGAGCGGGTTGTCACAAATCTGCAAAACAAACTTAACAATAAAAAGGAAACACAATGAAAAAAGTTATGAAAAAATCTCTTTTAACCTCGTTAATTCTCGGATTAGGCGTACTGTCTGTAACAACCGGCAGCTATGCCAATTTACCTACCGTCGTTGACGGACAAGCAGTACCAAGCCTTGCGCCGATGTTAGAAAAAGTACGCCCTGCGGTAGTCAGTATTGCTGTCGAAGGGAACACGGAAGCGCGCGGAAATCGTGCAATACCGGAAGAATTTGAATTTTTCTTCGGGCCGGAGGCTTTCGGAGACAGAGGTCCGCGCCAGTTTAGAGGCGAAGGTTCCGGTGTAATTATTAATGCGGATAAAGGCTATGTGGTTACCAATAATCACGTAATTGACAGTGCCGATAAAATTACCGTTAAACTTGAAGACGGCCGTGAATTTAAAGCTAAATTAGTCGGTGCCGATCCAATGTCCGATGTCGCACTGATTCAGTTAGAAAACCCGAAAAACCTGACGGAAATTAAAATTGCCGATTCCGATAAACTCCGTGTCGGTGATTTCACAGTGGCAATCGGCAACCCATTCGGCTTAGGTCAAACGGTCACTTCGGGCATTGTGTCCGCTTTAGGTCGTTCAACCGGCAATACTGATGAAGGGTACGAAAGTTATATTCAAACGGATGCGGCGGTAAACCGAGGTAACTCAGGTGGTCCATTAATCAACTTAAACGGTGAGTTAATCGGTATTAATACCGCAATCATTTCACCAAGTGGCGGTAATGCCGGCATTGCGTTTGCTATTCCAAGTAATATGGCAAACAACCTCGTTCAACAAATTATTGAGTTTGGTGAAGTAAAACGCGGTTTGTTAGGCATTAAAGGCGGCGAATTAAATGCCGATCTTGCCAAAGCCTTTGATGTTGAAGCACAACAAGGGGCATTTATCAGTGAAGTAATGGCGGACTCGGCAGCCTCTAAAGCAGGCTTAAAAGCGGGAGATGTGATCACTGCATTAAACGGTCAGAAAGTCCGTAGTTTCGCTGAATTAAGAGCAAAAGTCGCCACTACGGGAGCGGGCAAAGAAATTGAGCTGACCTATTTACGTGACGGTAAAGAAAATAACGTAAAAGTAACCTTACAATCAGACGACCAAAGCAAAACTAATGCCAAAAGCCTACTTCCAAGCTTAAATGGTGCCGAATTTGCGAACTATGATGCCAAAGGCGTAAAAGGGGTTGAGATCACAAATGTAGAAAAAGGCTCAATCGCAGAATCTAGAGGTTTCAAAAAAGGTGATGTAATTGTCGGGGTAAACCGCAAAGCCGTAGAAAATTTAGGCGAATTACGTAAAATCCTAGATTCTAAACCTTCCGCCATTGCTTTAAACGTGTTACGTGGCGGCTCGAATTTCTACGTAATTATCCAATAATCTCCATCAAAGCACTGACCGCTTGCATAATTGTACAAGCGGTCAGATTTATCGAAAAATTTGCAACAACACACAACTGCATACCAAGTAAATTCACGAAGCGATGAGTGATTTTGGCTTTATACCAAAACAAATTCATTAACACTGCAACCAAAAGGTCACCGGCCCGTCGTTCTGTAAGCTGACCTGCATATCGGCGGCAAACTGCCCTGTTTGGGTATGGATTTTGGTTGCCGCTTGCTGATAAAAATAGTCGTAAAGTGTTTGGGCAAGTGCCGGGGTTGCCCCACGAGAGAAACTCGGGCGTAAGCCTTTTTGGGTATCGGCGGCAAGGGTAAATTGGGACACGACTAATAAACTTCCCCCTGCTTGCTGAACATTTAGGTTCATTTTGCCTTGTTCATCGGCAAAGACACGATAGTTCAAGACTTTTTCCAGTAAGCGATCTGCCTTAGCCTGATCGTCACCTTGTTCAACGCCTAATAATACTAATAATCCCGTTGAAATCTCGCCGACAGTTTGGTTATTCACTTCCACTTTCGCCCATTTTACTCGTTGAATTAATCCGATCATTCTCTATTCTCCGTTAATGGATTGGCTAATTCGCCTGCTTTGATCATTTCCATATCTTTTAATACGGAAGCAAATTGTCCCCCTAATAATACCACTCGCCAGCTTAGGTGAATCCAAACGATCATAATT
>JBGXMX010000018.1:0-5389 GCA_041809245.1 Glaesserella sp. | reverse complement strand
TTTTTTAGTCAATGTCATAAAAGATTCCTCTTTAGTGAATAAAATGGTGACAAAGTATAGTATTATTCTGCGCAAATTTCCAAACTAAGAGAGAAGAAAATGTCCGTAGAACAGATTATTTCACAAAAACTTACCGCTGAGTTTCAGCCGCAAGCCTTATTTATCGAAAATGAAAGCCATCGCCACAGCTCGGGGCGCGGTGCCGAATCACATTTTAAAGTAACATTGATCTCCGAACAATTTACCGCAATGAATGCCGTCGCACGTCATCGGGCTGTTTATCGTTGTTTGGCTGAAGAGTTAGCTCAAGGCGTTCATGCGTTGGCGCTACATCTTTATTCGCCTGCCGAGTGGCAACAAAGCGGTGAGCAGATTCCCGCTTCAACCAATTGCTTAGGACATGGTCACTAATAGAGCGATTTATTTTTCCAAACAAAGAAATTACTTGATTCGCCGGGGGAAAGTCGGTATAGTTGCGCCCGTTTTTCGCATCTGGTAATAGATTCGGTGAGATGTCCGAGTGGTTGAAGGAGCACGCCTGGAAAGCGTGTATATGGGAAACCGTATCGAGGGTTCGAATCCCTCTCTCACCGCCATTTAAATGCGGTATTGATTCTATAAAAAATCCTCGAATATTTGTTCGAGGATTTTTTTATGCCCTGCGATAGGTTTGCAAATTTTTAAACACAAAGCACCGCTTGTTAAAAATCTATTTATATTTTTTGTGATACGCTTTTTTCAGCGGGTCTAATTGGGCAAGCGCTGCTTTAGCTTCCGCTAATTTACCTTCTGTCGCTAATTTTTTGGATTGATCGACAACCTCAATCACTTGTTGTAAACCCGATTGGTAGTCTTTAAATTCAACATCGCTTAAACCCTTTGGCTTGGCGCTTTGAGCCGATTTTGCCGCAGTTAAAAAGAGGTCGGCGCTACTTTGAAATGCGGCGCTGTCAGTTGCTTGAAATAAAGATTTGGTTTGACGATCCATCTGTTTCATCGCATCTTCAATCGAATTTGCAAAAACAAATGAACTTACAAGCAGTAAACTTGCTGCGAATAAAGATTTTAGTTTGTTCATAAAGAACCCTCCCACATAAAAATGAAAAGTGAAAACATCGGACTGTGATTCTGTTTATAAAATAAACACTCAAGTCAAACGCATTCTATCCGATCTAATGCTTGCGAGAAAAGCGGATTTCCGACAAAATGCCCACCCTTTACTTTATTTACGCTTTCCTCTAGGAAAGCCCTGACTTGTTATCAGAAAGAGAATCCAAATGTTACAACATAAACCAGAACTTTTATCGCCGGCAGGCTCTCTCAAAAATATGCGTTATGCTTTTGCTTACGGGGCTGATGCCGTTTATGCAGGGCAACCGCGTTACAGCTTGCGTGTTCGCAATAACGAATTTAACCACGCTAATTTGAAAATCGGTATTGATGAAGCTCACGCACTCGGCAAAAAATTCTATGTGGTGGTCAATATCGCCCCGCATAATTCCAAGCTCAAAACCTTCATTAAAGATCTACAAGCCGTTGTGGATATGAAGCCCGATGCGTTAATTATGTCTGACCCAGGCTTGATTATGTTGGTGCGTGAACATTTCCCAGAAATGGATATTCACCTTTCCGTGCAAGCGAATGCGGTAAACTGGGCAACGGTAAAATTCTGGAAACAGATGGGATTAACACGTGTCATTCTTTCCCGTGAACTTTCTATTGAAGAGATCGCAGAAATCCGTGAACAAGTGCCTGATATGGAAATTGAAATTTTCGTCCACGGGGCATTGTGTATGGCATATTCTGGGCGTTGCTTATTATCCGGTTATATCAACAAACGTGATCCGAACCAAGGTACTTGTACCAACGCTTGTCGCTGGGAATATCAGGTGGAAGAAGGTAAGGTGGATGATGTCGGCAATATCGTGTCGAAAATTGATCCGGAACAGCAGATTGAAATTAAAAATGTCGCACCAACCTTAGGCGAAGGCGATACCACGAGCAAAGTTTTCCTGCTTGCCGAATCGCAAAAACCGGATGAGCAAATGACCGCTTTTGAAGATGAACACGGCACTTACATTATGAACTCGAAAGATTTGCGTGCGGTGCAACACGTTGAGAAACTGACCCAAATCGGCGTACATTCCTTAAAAATTGAAGGTCGAACTAAGTCATTCTACTATTGTGCGAGAACTGCTCAAGTTTATCGTAAAGCGATTGACGATGCGGCAGCAGGCAAGCCTTTTGATGAAAGTTTAATGGATACCCTAGAATCCTTGGCACACCGTGGTTATACGGAAGGTTTCTTACGTCGCCATACCCACGATGAATACCAAAATTACGATTACGGCTATTCGATTTCAGAACGCCAACAGTTTGTCGGCGAATTTACCAGCAAACGCAATGCGGAAGGGATGGCGGAAGTGGCTGTAAAAAATAAATTCTTACTTGGCGATGAAGTCGAAATGATGACTCCGAAAGGCAATATCGTATTCAAAATCGAACGAATGTTAAACCGCAAAAATGAAGCTGTTGATGCAGGTTTAGGCGATGGGCATTTTGTCTTTTTAGATGTACCAGCCGATGTGGAATTAGATTATGCTTTGTTAATGCGTAATTTGGTCGATGCGAATACTCGAAATCCGCATAAGTCATAAATAACGCAAGCGGTCTGTTTTGCAAAAATTTTTGTAAAACAGACCGCTTGTTACTTCAATCGGCAACCCACCAAATTGGGCAATTATGCGTTATCGCCGATTAATACGGATTCCAAGGCAATTTCAATCATATCATTGAAAGTTAATTGACGCTCTTCCGCCGTGGTTTGTTCGTGAGTACGAATGTGATCCGAAACGGTACAGATAGTTAATGCTTTGGCACCGAATTCAGCCGCAACACCGTAAATCCCTGCCGCTTCCATTTCAACCCCTAAAATGCCGTATTTTTCCATCACATCAAACATAGACGGATCCGGCGTGTAGAAAAGATCGGCGGAGAATAAGTTACCGACACGGACATTTACGCCTTTTTCTTTTGCCGCTTGCACAGCCGCTGCCGTCATATCAAAATCGGCAATTGCCGCAAAGTCGTGATCTTTAAAACGCATACGGTTGACTTTAGAGTCCGTACAAGCACCAACGCCGATAACGACATCACGTAATTTCACGTCTTGGCGAACCGCTCCGCAAGAACCGACGCGGATAATTTTTTTCACGCCGTATTCGGTGATTAACTCTTTGGCATAAATAGAGCAAGACGGGATCCCCATACCGTGTCCCATCACAGAGATACGGCGACCTTTGTAAGTCCCCGTGTAACCGAACATATTGCGTACGTTAGTCACTTGTTCGGCGTTTTCTAAGAAAGTTTCAGCGATATATTTCGCACGAAGCGGATCGCCCGGCATTAAAACAACATCGGCAAATGCACCTGCTGGTGCGTTAATATGTGGAGTCATGTTATGTTCCTCTTGGTTTGAATGGAAAGATTAATATCCCGTTACGTTTTGATTTACTTGCTCATCCTTTAAGGTTGCAAGTAAGTTTGCTAATAAACTGGACGCACCAAAGCGGAAATGTGCTTGGTTGATCCAATCTTCGCCTAAAATTTCAGCGCTCAAGGCAAGATATTGTTGTGCCTCTTCGGTGGTTTTGACGCCGCCTGCGGCTTTAAAACCAACTTTATCCGCAACACCTAGATCACGAATAGTTTCTAGCATAATACGGGCAGATTCAAGGGTTGCATTCACCGGCACTTTACCTGTTGAGGTTTTAATGAAATCCGCACCCGCTTTAATCGAAATTTCACTGGCTTGACGGATTAGTTCCGCTGTTTTTAATTCGCCCGATTCAATAATTACTTTTAAAGTGACATTTGCTTCGGCACAAACCGCTTTACACTGTTTGACCAATTCAAAGCCGACTTGTTCATTACCGGCGATTAATGCACGATATGGAAAAACCACATCCACTTCGTCGGCACCGTAAGCTACCGCCGCTTTGGTTTCGGTAACTGCAATCTCTATATCATCATTGCCGTGCGGAAAGTTTGTAACCGTTGCAATTTTGACTTGTTCCGTACCTTGTGTGCGTAAGGTTTTACGTGCGATAGGGACAAAACGCGGGTAAACACATACCGCTGCCGGCGTACCGAATTCGGTTTTACCTTGTTGACATAGCTGAATCACCTTTTCGTCGGTGTCATTATCGTTTAATGTGGTTAAATCCATTAAAGATAAGGCTTGTTGTGCAATTTGTTTCAAACTCATAGTTACTCCTTATAAACGCAATCGTTTACTTTGGTTATAAACGACAACACCACAGTTTCCTGTGGTGTTGAGTATTCAAGCTATCTGCGAATTATAATACCGCACCGCCGATACCGATAAATAAACCTGCAATAGCCGCACTCATTAAGTTAGAGAGCGAGCCGGCAAGTACGGCTTTTAAACCCATACGCGCTACATCGCCGCGACGATTCGGTGCCATAGCGCCTAAACCGCCGATGAGAATTGCAATTGAACTGAAGTTTGCAAAACCACAAAGTGCAAAGGTAATGATTGCGATGGTTTTTTCACTTAATACAACGGTAGATTCAGGTTTTAAGTAGTTAACGAAGTCAACGTAAGCCACGAATTCGTTAATTACTAATTTTTGACCGATTAATGAACCCGCTACTTGCGCTTCAGCACCCCACGGCACACCGATAACCCAAGCTAACGGTTGGAATACATAACCGAATAATGACTGTAATGTTACGCCTTCAAAACCGGCTAAGCCACCGAGCCAGCCAATTAAGCCGTTCAGCATTGCGATTAAGGCAACGAAAGAAATTAACATTGCACCGACGTTCATCGCTAATTGCATACCGGAGAAAGTACCTACCGCAGCCGCTTCGATAACGTTAGACGGTTTGTCTTCGATATCGTCTTCCGCTAATTCGTCTTTAAACGATTCTGTTTGCGGATGAAGAATCTTAGCGAATAATAAACCGCCCGGAGCCGCCATAAATGATGCAGCGATTAAGTAAGTTAACGGTACGCCCATTCCTGCGTAGCTGATCATTACCGCACCGGCAACGGATGCCACACCACCGCACATTACTGCAAATAGCTCAGAGTTTGTCATTGATTTAATGTAAGGTCTTACCAATAAAGGCGCTTCTGTTTGACCTACGAAAATATTTGCCGCAGCAGACATAGATTCAGGTTTTGATGTACCCAATACTTTTTGTAATGCACCGCCAAGAATGCGGATAACAAATTGCATAACGCCTAAATAGTAAAGTACGGAAATAAGCGCAGAGAAGAAGATAATCGGCGGAAGAACGCGCAGAGCAAAGACGAAACCGCCACCACCAAAGACTTCAAACATCTTATCGCTTACTAAGC
>JBGXMX010000017.1:0-3936 GCA_041809245.1 Glaesserella sp. | reverse complement strand
GGTTGTAAACAGTACCACTCATTTTCATCTTTTCTTCTTTCTGAAAATTCCATAATATCATTTAATAAATCTCTAACTTCAATTTCTGTCCAACGATAACCACGTTGATAACTAGGAATAAAGTATTTTGTTGAGTCATTCAAGAAACTTTCAATCGCTCTTGTACAAATTCTAGGGCGCAAATCTATATTCTTAGAAAAATATTTGAATTTTTCATTATATGAGAAACTCATCTCTGTCCAAAACTCATGGTCTTCCTCATCTTTACTAAATGTAAGAAACTTACCATTTTTGATTTTTTGATCATAAATTGTTTTTTCCAATTTATTGACTAATAACTTCTTTATCTCCTTCTCTTGATTAGAATCTCTGCAGTCTACTACAAGGCTATAAATTGTTACTATTTGCCCGTCAAATCCACATAAAATAGCTCCAATAATTTTACCTATATCATTTTTAATAACATAATTTAAGTCTGAATTTTTATTTACTAATGCTTCTAGAGACTCTAATGAATTATCTATTAAATGAAACTCTAATTTATCCATAGATTCCAATAGTTGAATAGTTTCATATAAATCATGCTCTTTCATAAGTGTAAGTTGCATAATAGCTCCTTATTATTTATCTAATCCCTACTAGAATTTATTGGCAAAGGCACATTCTACCCTTTAATCCAACCATTAAGGTATTTATAAATTGATTATATGTTCTGATACGACAAGATATGTCGCACTAAACACTCTCTTTCTCAATATCCCAAATATCTTCGCCAAAGCGTCTTATCCACCATTCCAGCATATCTGTATCGGCAACGGTCGCTTGGAAGCGGTAATGTTTTTCGCTTTCTTCAAGTGTAATTTGATCTTTTGAAAGTGGCGTTTCAGTTAAATGGAAGCCTGCCCAGCGAGTAATGGAAAATGTCAGTTTCACTTTTCCGCCACTGCCAAACCCTAAATGTCCTTCATCTTGATACTGTTTTAAGTTGAAATCTTTTGGGCGTTCAAAGCTAAAGGTTGAGAGTTCCGCTTTTTTGATACGATGTAAGGCTAGTAAACGGTTGTCTTCAAACCCATCATAACGAGCGACTAAATAGGTACTTGCACCTTGTTGTGCAATCGCCAACGGCATAATTTGTGCTTTATGTTTTTTACCGGTTTGGTTTTGATATTCAATATGCAGTAGCTTATTTTGGAAAAGTGCGGTACTGACGGCGGTAAACACATCATCTTTCACTTTAGCTGGGATGAGTGGCTGGCTGGTAGGCACACTACAAATTTTCCCGAACCACTGATGTTCAGGATTACTCGTCCCTGCCCCGACAATTTTTTCTGCCTGTTTAAAAAAGGGGTTCATTGACGACATAATATTGGCAGGTAGCAGATATTTAAGTTGCTGTTCCGCTAATTTTAAGATTAACGCTTGTTGTTCGTTTAACATTGATACGGAAATCCCTTCCGATCGTTCAAGCCAACAATACGCGTATTCATTGTCACGATCATCGCACTCCAAATCGTCAAAATGCTCGCTTAAGGTTTTTAATGCACGCTGAACACTTCGCTTATCTTTTTCAAAACCTGCCTTTTTCATACTATCGAATATTTCAGACGTAGTTAAACGATAAGGCTTTCTGGGGATACGGCGTAAAATCTCTAATAAAAAGAGCGCAGAATCAATTCCTGATGGGCGTTTGGACATAATGGACTCCTATTTTAAATTATTGATCAGCCAAGTAAGGTCTTTAACCATCAATTTGGACAAATTTATTGAAGCGAGTTTGAAGGCGGGGTTATAACAAACAAGCGGTCAGTTTTAGTGAAAAATTTGCAAAATTTTTCGCAAGAGTGACCGCTTGTATCTCTTATTCTAGCCGTACCGACAAGGCATTTTCGCCTGCTGAAAACGGTTGTTCATTTCTATTTTTTCTGCTCTTCCGCCCGTTTGCGTCGGATTTCTTTCGGATCGGCAATCAACGGGCGGTAGATTTCAATGCGATCACCGTTTTCTACCATATCCGTTAATTTCGCAGGGCGGCTGAAAATACCGACTTTATTTTCTCGCAAGTCAATTTCCGTATATTTTTGCAATACGCCTGATTGCAAAATCACATTTTGAATCGAGAGCGGATTATCTAATTCCATCTTCTTATAAAAATATTTTTCAGGATAAGCGTAAACCACTTCCACCACAATTTTTTGCGTATCAGACACCATACACCTCTTTTGCTCGCTGTTTAAACGCATTCACCATTTTGAGCGTTAATTCATTGAAAATTTTGCCAAACACCATACCAATCATCGGGCTTGAAAATTCAAATTCCAAATTTAGGCTGATTTTACAACTCTGCTCATCAAACGGCTGAAAAGTCCAAGCTCCGTGTAAATAGTTGAACGGTCCATTTAATAATTCCATGGTGATTTTTTCATTGGGAATCATCGTGTTATGGGTACTAAAACGTTGACTAATCCCCAATTTTTGAATCCCCAATTCTGCATTGAGTTCATTGTCGCCTAAACTTAAGGTCGTTGCCCCCACACAGCCTGATAAAAACAGCGGATATTTTTCATAGTCATTAACAAGGCGATACATCTGTTCGGCACTATAAGGCACAAGGGCGGATTGATTGATTGTCGGCATAATCATTAAAACAAAGTGAAAAATTAGTGGCAGTTTACCACAGTTACAAGCGGTCGGTTACTGTCAATTTTTTGCAAATGAGAGTACAATCCCGCCATCTTTATTTAGGCTAAATAAGAAAAAAGAGGCAACTATGCAAAACGAACCCATTCGCTTAACACAATATAGTCACGGAGCTGGCTGTGGCTGTAAAATTTCCCCGAAAGTGCTTGAACAAATTCTGCATACAGAACAGGCAAAATTTATCGACCCGAATTTGTTAGTCGGTAATGAAACTAAAGATGACGCGGCGGTCTATGACATTGGTAACGGTGTCGGCATTGTCAGCACCACAGATTTCTTTATGCCGATTGTAGATGATCCTTTTGATTTCGGGCGAATTGCTGCGACTAACGCAATCAGTGATATTTTTGCAATGGGCGGTAAACCGATTATGGCGATTGCAATTTTAGGCTTTCCAATCAATAAGTTACCTGCCGAAGTTGCACAAAAAATTGTTGATGGCGGTCGTTTTGCGTGCCAACAGGCAGGCATTGCGTTAGCAGGCGGACACTCGATTGACTCCCCTGAACCTATTTTTGGTTTAGCGGTTACAGGGATTATCTCCACCGAACAAGTGAAAAAGAACGCATCGGCACAAGCAGATTGCGATTTATATCTCACGAAACCGCTCGGGATCGGCGTACTCACTACGGCGGAAAAACAGGGTAAATTAAAACCTGAACATCAAAATTTAGCTCGAGATGTGATGTGTCAGATGAATTTGGTCGGCGCTGAATTTGCCAAAGTCGATGAAATCACGGCAATGACCGATGTCACAGGTTTTGGGTTACTCGGACACTTAACGGAAATCTGCCAAGGTTCAAACTTGCGTGCCGAAGTTTATTTCGATCAAATCCAAACCTTAGACGGTGTCAAAGAGTATATCGCACAAGGGGCTGTCCCGGGCGGAACCACCCGTAATTTCGACAGCTACGGACATCTGATTTCGCCGTTAAGTGATGAACAAAAAGCGATTTTGTGTGATCCGCAAACGTCAGGTGGTTTATTAATTGCCGTTAAGCCACAAGCGGTCGAAAGCGTGAAACAAATTGCAAATAATGCCAATGTCGCCCTTTACCCTGTCGGCAGATTATTGAAAGCGGAAAGTGGTAAGGCATTGATTGAGGTAAAATAGCAATAATTCCCCCCCTTTGAAAAAGGGGGGGCTAGGAGCCGGTTCTGGTTTGGTTGCATTCGCAGCGGCAACTGGTGTGATGCCACTTGATATGCCTGAATCTGTGCGTGTGCGCTTTGTTG
>JBGXMX010000016.1:0-2505 GCA_041809245.1 Glaesserella sp. | reverse complement strand
CTTGTGGTTATTAATCATTTGTAAAAGAAGTCGTAACAGAAAAATATATTGAGAAAATCACGCAGGGTTATCTATATCAATAAATTCCACCTCTAATCCGTAAGTTGCAGATAGCCACTCGCCGAGTGCTTTCACTCCGTCTCGTTCTGTAGCATGGTGTCCGGCAGAATAGAAGTAAATGCCTTGTTCACGGGCAGAGTGGGTTGTTTGTTCGGAAATTTCGCCGCTAATAAACGCATCAATTCCTTTTGATGCGGCAAGATCAATATAGCTTTGCCCTCCACCGGTGCAAATTGCCACGCTTTGAATTAATTTTTGCGGAAACTCGTCAACAAATTCGCCGCAAAATATAGGTTTACGCTGTAAAGCCTGTTCAATCCGTAATGCTAAATCTTGAGCTGATATAGGTGTTGAAAGTTGCCCGTACACAGGAATGGAATTGGCTTTATCTTCAAGCCCTTGTAGGTTTTCTACCCCGATTTTGCGGGCAAGTTGTGCGTTATTACCTAATTCAGGGTGAATATCTAACGGTAGGTGATAGCCAAAAAGATTGATCTCATTTTGTAACAGCTTTTTGATTCGTTTTCCTTTCATCCCACGAATACAAGGATCTTCACTTTTCCAAAAGTAGCCGTGATGTACCAAAATCGCATCGGCATTCTTTTCAATCGCTTTTTCAATTAGCGGTAAAGTTGCCGTAACGCCGGTAATGATTTTACGAATCTGCCGGCGTCCTTCGACTTGCAGACCATTTGGTGCATAGTCGGCAATCGCCGGGCTGTTTAATTTTTCATTTAAAATCTGTTCAAGTTGTAAATTAGTTAACATAGTTCAGTCCTTATTCATAACAAGCGCTCTATTTTACGCAAAAAATTGCAAAATTTTGGCGAAATTTGAGCGCTTGTTTGATCATTCTTGTGCTAAAGCCGTAATCGGGTTTAATTGTGAGGCGTTGCGCGCCGGTATAAAACCAAAGATAACTCCAATTAAGGTCGAGCAGAGTACCGCAATAATCACCGAGTCGCCGGAGAAAACCATTTTGAAGTTACTTCCCCAATAGTTAAAACCGAAAATAATCGTACTGGCAAGCAAAATACCAATCACACCACCTAATAGGCAGATGAGGATCGCTTCAATTAAAAATTGTTGCAAGATATTATGCTGCTTGGCTCCAATTGCCATACGCACGCCAATTTCTTTTGTCCGTTCCGTTACCCAAACAAGCATAATATTCATCACACCGATACCGCCGACCACTAAAGAGATCAACGCAATAGAAGAAATCAGCAGCGTCATGGTATTTGTCGTACTTTCAATCGTTTGCTTGATCGTATCGCTATTCATGATAAAAAAGTCTTTTTTACCATGTTTTTGAGTGAGTAAATCAGTCAAACTTTTTTCTGCCGTTTGGCTTTCAACTTCGTCTTTGACTTTAACGGTTATCGAATCAATGTTCTTTGCCCCTGAAATTCGCTGCATCAGCGTGGTATAAGGCGACCATAAATTGAGATTGGATGAGTTGCTGTTAGGTTGTTCCGCCATACCGATAATTTCCAGGGGTTTTTTATCCACCAAAATAACTTGTCCGAGCGGGTTTTCAAGCCCTAAACTTTTTTGGGTATTTTTATCAATCACCACCACCTGAGCCGATTGATCGACCTCATCTTGCGTAAAGAGACGACCTGAGAGTAAATTCATTCCTCTTACGTTAAAATATTGTTCGCCCACACCATTGACTTGCCCGGTAACAGCCACATTTTGGGCAATAATCGTACCGCTGTGGCTACTGTTAGGAGTGACGCTTTCGACATAAGGCTGCTGGGCTAACAGAGTGGTGTCGCTGATGGTTAAATTTTTGGTTAAATTTGCCCGCCGGTCGCCAAAGCCGGTACCGTTAAAAACGGTCATAGTATTGGTTCCAAGCCCACTGATATTTGACAAAATTTGAGTTTGAGAGCCTTTACCTAAAGCAACCACGGAGATCACAGAAGCAATACCGATGATAATCCCAAGCATAGTCAGTAATGCGCGCAATTTATGCGCCATAATGGCGGAGGTTGCCATTTTAAACGATTCATACAGCTGATCGATAAAGCGGGGATTTTGATTGGTTTTGGGTTGTGCCGGCGGAATTTGATGAGCCGGTTGTTGTCGTTCGTCCCGAATAATTTCGCCGTCTTTGATTTCAATAATTCGCTGTGCGTGGGCGGCAATTTTAGGATCGTGCGTCACCAAAATCAGCGTATGTCCTTCTTGGTGAAGTGTTCGAAGAATATTTAACACCGTTTCACCGCTATGGGAGTCTAATGCGCCGGTCGGCTCATCGGCAAGAATTATTTCACCTCCGTTCATCAACGCACGGGCAATACTGACACGTTGCTGCTGCCCGCCTGAAAGCTGGTTGGGTTTATGTTCCAGCTTATCGCCCAGCCCTAATTTGACAAGAAGTTGTTTGGCACGCTCAAGGCGTTTACTTGGCTCAACGCCGGCGTAAATTGCAGGCAG
>JBGXMX010000015.1:0-28761 GCA_041809245.1 Glaesserella sp. | reverse complement strand
TATTTTGGTTTGAGCCATTGCCTTTACCACCACCCATTTTTTTCAATAAGCTATTAAAAACCTCTTCTAAATCAGGCGGTTGTTGTTCATTTGATTGTTTATTCGGCTCTTTTTCTTGCCCCGAATGTTGCTGTTCTTGTTCAGGCTTTTTTTGACCTGGTTTACCCCAAGGATCTTGCTGATTGCCTGATTCGTTCCACGACATAACGTTCTCCAAAGTCAATTTTTTTCGCAAATGTTAATAAAGTGCAAGCGTTTGATTGTACCTATTTACAAAACTTTTGGCTAGGTTGAATGTGTAAATTATTGTTCTTTAGCCTGTGCTGTGTTGTTTGTACTCAATTATTGCAAAATTTTTTAAAAATCAGAGCGCTTGTTGTTACGCAAACGATTGCCTGAATAAAGAAAATCCGTATAATGCACGCCTCTTTTTTACTCTCATAGATCAATCAATATGCAAAAATTACTCTATCCTGTTGATTCCAAACCGCCTTTTGGTTTAACTCTCCTTTTAGCCGCTCAACACTTACTTGCCGCTCTTGGTGGTATTATTGCCGTACCATTGGTATTAGGTGCGGTGCTGAAACTACCGACGGAAGATACTATTGTATTGGTAAATGCTGCGTTACTGATTTCAGGCGTAGTCACTATTGTTCAATGTCAAGGGGTTGGACCTATCGGCTTGCGTTTGCCAAGCGTGATGGGAACCAGTTTTACCTTCGTTGCCGCAGCGATTGCTATCGGATTTGAACACGGTGTTGCAGGCATTTTAGGTTCATCGTTAGTCGGATCTCTCGTGATGATTATCGGCAGCTTCTTTATGCCTTATGTGCGTAAATTATTCCCACCGATTGTCACCGGTGTTGTAGTGATGATGATCGGTTTAAGCCTTGTGCCTGTTGCAGTAGACTGGTTCGCAGGCGGTCAGCGTGGTGATCCTCACTATGCCGATCCTGCAAATCTTGCAATGGCAACTTTCGTGTTAATCGTTGTTGTCGGTTTAGTGCAATGGGGTAAAGGGATTTTCTCTGCAGCTGCAATTGTTATCGGCATTATGGTCGGTTATATAGTGGCATTAGCATTAGGCTGGATTAACTTTGACAGCGTAAAAAATTCGGACATCGTTGCCGTTCCACAACCGCTTCATTTCGGCTTGTCCTTCCCAATCGCAGGGATTATCGGCATGAGCATTGCTTATTTAGTGACGATTGTTGAATCAAGCGGTAACTTCCTTGCCTTAGGTAATGCAACTCAAACGGAAATTACCGGAAAACATCTACGTGGTGGCGTATTATGTGACGGCTTAGGCTCGGCATTAGCGGCGATTATGTCCACCACGCCGTTTTCTTCTTTCTCACAAAATATCGGCGTGATTTCACTAACGGGCGTTGCAAGTCGCTATGTTGTAACTGTCATGGGGGTATTATTAGTGCTTGCGGGTATCTTCCCTGTCTTTGGAGCATTAATCGTCTCTATTCCAATGCCGGTTTTAGGCGGGGCAGGCTTAATGATGTTTGCCATGATTATCGCAGCGGGTATTCAAATGCTTGATAAAGTAGAGCGTAGCAAACGCAACGGCTTAATTATCGCCATCTCTATCGGTTGCGGTTTAGCGGTTACCACCCGTCCGGAACTACTTGATAAATTACCAAGTTTCGTCAAAGAAATTTTCGGCTCAGGCATTACTGTCGGTTCATTACTGGCATTGATTTTAAACCTGGTACTTCCGGAAGATAAAGAAGTACAAGCACAGCAATAATTACTACAATCGGCAAAATCTTGCTTGAAATTTTGCCGATTTATCCCTATCTTGTGCGACATCTTAACGTCTCCATATGTTGAGACGTTTTTCTTTCTATACCAATAAGGAACAATTATGAGTACTGTAATTCACACTACTGACGCTACTTTTGAACAAGATGTATTAAAATCGGATGTGCCTGTGTTATTAGATTTTTGGGCGCCGTGGTGCGGTCCATGCCGTGCTATTGGCCCGGTTTTAGATGATTTGGCGGCACAAGTCGGCGATAAAGCGCGTATCGTAAAAATGAATATTGATGAAAATCCGCAAGTTCCCGCCCAATTCGGCGTACGCAGCATCCCGTTTTTAGCGATTATTAAAAACGGTGAAGTAGTCGCCCACCAAGTAGGTGCGCAAAATCTACCTGCATTCTTACAAAACTTAGCCTAAGCGCTTAAACAATAAAAGCCTCAAACGAGGCTTTTAGATGATTGATAAAGTCATCTAGTGGTTATTGACTTCTGATAGCGCACGTTTTTAACGTGTGCTGAAACACATCATCAAATGTAACAAAAGGCACTCGTTACAAACGAGCGCCATCATTGTTCAATGGATTTATAGATAGTTTGTCATCGGTCTGAAAGCCTCAAACGAGGCTTTTATTTTCTCCGAATCCTATCTGTTATTTATTTTTTAACAAATCACGAATTTCGGTTAATAATTTTTCTTCTGCGCTAGGCTCTGCCGGTTTTTCAGGCTCAGGTTCAGGCGCACGTTTTAAATTATTAATCACTTTAACCATAGCAAACACGGCTGCCGCAATAATTAAGAAATCGAACACGTTTTGGATGAATGCGCCGTATTTCAATGTTACCGCTTCTGCGCCGTCTTGTGCTTCTTTTAATACCAACGCAAGATCTTTGAAATCAACTCCGCCAATCAATAAACCAATTGGTGGCATAATCACATCGCTTACTAAAGATGATACGATTTTACCGAAAGCACCGCCGATGATCACACCGACCGCTAAATCGACAACATTACCTTTTACCGCAAATTCACGGAACTCTTTTAAAAGACTCATATTATTCCTCAAATAAAAACTAAAAAAATCACCCTCAACAGAGAGGGCGGCGATTATAAGGGGAAATAGCCTGCTGTTTGTAACACTTTTAACTTAATTTACGAATCTTCTGCGCGAATAGGCTCACTTTCTGCCAATCGGTATACTCATATTCTTTGCGGGTATCGGTATCGCCTTTGGTCATGGTCATAATAAAACGGATCATGAAACGATCAAAAAACGTATAGCGAGGATATAACAGCGCCCCCGCCATTACCTCAACTAAATCCGGTTGCCATTGAATGCGGGTAAGGAGTTTGCGGGTATACACATTAGTTTCCGGTGTATTACGATTATCCTTACGAGCGGTCAGATTTACGCTAAAAAATGCAGATTTTTTCTGATTTAACAAGGCATGATGTTGCCCGATAAATTGTTCTAAAATCGGGTCAAAATGCCCGTAGCGGATGGAGGCGCCAATAACAATACAATCAAATTGAGCTAATTGGCCGGCGGAAGGTTGCGGGAGATCACGTAATGAAATCAATGCGACTTCTCCCTCTAGTTCGGCTGCAATATGTTCGGCAATTTTTTTGGTTTGTCCGTCTCGGGTTAAATACAAAATTGCGGTTTTCATCCCAATCTCCTGATAAAAATTTGGCGCTATCTTAACAGATTTTGCAAAATTTTAAGGAAATCGGACCGCTTTTTTGCTATGGTACGCCTAATTTTTTCTAACGAGAATGCAAACAATGAACGACATTCAATCATCCCCATCATCACCACAAGAAACCACTCATTTTGGTTTTAAAACCGTTGCCAAAGAAGAAAAACAGCAGCTGGTGGCAAATGTATTCCACAGCGTTGCAGGCAAATACGATTTAATGAACGACCTGCTTTCTTTCGGCATTCACCGTGTATGGAAGCGTTTTACTATTGATTGCAGCGGCGTTCGCAAGGGACAGAAAGTGTTGGATCTCGCCGGCGGTACGGGCGATTTCACTGCAAAATTCTCTCGTATTGTGGGGGAAACGGGCGAAGTCGTTCTTGCCGATATTAACAGCTCAATGCTGGAAGTCGGGCGTGAAAAGCTGCGTAATCTCGGCGTGGTCGGTAATGTTAATTATGTGCAGGCAAATGCGGAATCTTTGCCTTTTGCCGACAATACTTTTGATTGTATCGTGATTAGCTTCGGTTTGCGCAATGTCACCGATAAAGACAAAGCGCTACGCTCGATGTTTCGAGTGTTAAAGCCGGGCGGTCGCTTGTTAGTGCTGGAATTTTCCAAACCGATTATCGACCCGATCAGCCAACTGTACAATTTCTATTCGTTTAATATTCTGCCGAAAGTAGGCGAAGTGGTCGTCAATGATGCCGACAGCTACCGTTACCTTGCCGAATCTATCCGTATGCACCCGAAACAAGATGAATTAAAAGGTATGATGGAAAACGCCGGTTTTGAAAATGTCGGCTATTACAATTTAAGTGCCGGGATTGTTGCATTACATCGAGGCTATAAATTTTAACCGCTTAAGATTTGCTTAATCTTTTCCTGTTGTAATGGCTATAAAAAGTGGCGGATGCCGCTTTTTATCTTAATTGAGGTCAGTATGCGTATCCTATTAATTGAAGATGATCCCCTAATTGGAGAAGGGCTTAAACTCGGACTTACCAAATCTAATTTTAGTGTCGATTGGTTTACCGACGGTAAAACCGGGCTGGATGCCTTAAGTTCGGCACCTTATGATGCCGTGGTGTTGGATTTAACACTTCCCAAAATGGACGGATTAGACGTTTTACAACATTGGCGCAGAGCCAACCAAGATGTCCCGGTGCTGATTTTAACCGCCCGTGACACCCTTGACGAACGCATTACAGGATTACAACGGGGAGCGGATGATTATTTGTGCAAACCGTTTGCTCTAGCGGAAGTTGTCGCCCGCCTGCAAGCTCTTATTCGCCGCCGCTACGGGCAAACGAACCCGATAATAGAACACGGTGGTGTGAAATTTGACCCGAATCAGCGTAAAGTGTTTTATAAAGATGAAGAAATAACACTCACCACCCGTGAATACAATTTACTTGAACTTTTTATGCTCAATAAAGAACGGGTACTGACCCGTTCGGCGATTGAAGAAAAACTTTATACTTGGGATGACGAAGTCAGCAGTAATGCCTTAGAAGTGCATATTTATAATTTACGCCAAAAGCTCGGCAAGCAGTTTATCCGCACAGTACACGGTGTCGGTTATGCCTTAGGAAAACAGGATGAAGCTCATTAAAAATACCAGCCTACGCTTTCGCTTAATGGTCGTTATTTCATGCACGGCAGTATTAATTTGGCTGATCTCTACTGCTGTGGCATGGATACAAGTCCGCCACGAAGTCAATAAAGTCTTTGATGCACAACAAATTCTGTTTGCTCAACGCCTTGCCTCTTCCGATTTGCGCACGCTATTGATGGAACGTAAACCGCAACGTGCCTTCAATGTAGAACATCATAAAAAATCCATCAAAAAAGCAAAATTTGACGACGACGCCCTTGCCTTTGCTATTTTTACCACCCAAGGTGAAATGGTGTTAAGTGACGGTAATAACGGGGAAAATTTTCCGTTTAAACATGCCAGCGGATTCACCCAATCACGTCTCAATTCTGAAGACGACGATGAATGGCGTATTTTTTGGCTACCGATTAACGATCGCTTTTTAGTCGCTGTCGGGCAGGAACAAGATTATCGCGATGATCTCACACAAGGTATGGTACTAAGCCAAATGTGGATTTGGTTTGCCAGCCTGCCCCTACTATTAGCCTTGATTGTTTGGGTGATTAACCGCGAACTGCAAACCCTAAAACGTGTCGGCGAACAGGTAAAACAGCGTACGCCGGAGGATAATAGCCCGCTGGCAACCGATGTGCCGAAAGAAATTCTACCGCTGGTAACCAGTTTAAATCAGTTTTTTGATAAAACCTCAACCATGCTACTGAGAGAACGACGCTTTACCTCTGATGCGGCACACGAATTACGCAGCCCGTTAGCGGCATTAAAAATTCAAACCGAAATCGCTCAAATTGCGGGAGATGATGCCCAACTTCGTGATAAAGCCTTAATAAATTTAACCCAAGGTATTGATCGTGCAACGCAATTAATTGAACAGCTATTAACCCTTTCACGCTTAGATAGCCTCACCGCTTTAGAGGGAGTCGAAACGATTCAATGGGAAAAATTGTTGCCATCCGTGATCGGTGAACTCTACTTCCACGCTCAAAAACGGAACATGGAGATTGAATTTAACCATATTGCAACACCGAAAGAGCAACAAGGGCAGCCGTTATTGCTCTCACTGATGATTCGTAATGTGATCGATAATGCGATCAAATATTGTCCGGAGAAGACCACCATTACCGTCAGTTTGGATAAAGATAACATTGTGATAGAAGATAACGGCGGCGGCGTAGAAGAGGCTGATTTAGCCAAACTGGGGCAACGTTTTTTCCGCCCGGCAGGGCAAAACGAAAAAGGCAGCGGGTTGGGACTATCCATTGTACGCAGAATTGCCGAACTTCATCACTACCGCATTAAGTTGGAAAACAGCCACAATACACAAGGGCAGAGAGGCTTAAAAACAACGATTTCTTGGTAAATGCAAGCGCTCGGATTCTGCAAAAATTTTGCAAAATTCGAGCGCTTGTTGATATTGAATTAATCAATCGCCGGCGTATATTCACCTTTCGCAATCGCCTCTTTAATACGTTCTGCTTCGCTCAAGACTTGAGCTAATAAAGCCTGAACGTTTTCTAAGGTCGCAATCGGGCTTAAGGTAGTCATTTTTAACGATTGTACGTTGTTCACTTTGGTTACGCCGATATTCGCTTCGCCACGGGCAAAGAGTTCGTCTGCGACGTTTTGGTTCAAGGTGTCGACAAACTCTGTCGGGTAGCCTTGCGGTACAACACGGAACAGTACGGAAGCGAATTGCGGTTCAACTAATAGCTCTAAGCCGTCGGTCGCTTTGATGTAGTCTGCAACGGCACGGGTTAATTTCACACCGTGGTCAATCATTGAACCATAGAGATTTTCGCCAAGGGCTTCCACGGTAAACCATAATTTTAATGCGTCAAAACGACGGGTGGTTTGCAGTGATTTTGACACTAAGTTTGGTACGCCGTGTTCTTCGTCGTACTCTGAGTTGAGATAATCCGCTTTGTAGTCGATGTAGCGGTATTCGTTTTCATCTTTTAATAAAAACGCCCCACAAGAGATACTTTGGAAGAAGTGCTTGTGGAAATCAAGGGTAATTGAGTCGGTGAGTTCAATACCGTCTAGGAAGTGGCGATATTCATTAGACAGTAATAATGCTCCACCCCACGCCGCATCAACGTGTAACCAAACACCGAATTTATTCGTGATAGCACGAATGGCTTTAAGCGGATCGATAGCCCCTGCGTCCGTTGTGCCTGCTGTTGCTACAACGCAAGCCACGATTTTGCCTTCTAAATACAATTTAGCTAATGTCGCTTCTAACGCATTAGTATCCATTTGAGCGTTTTCATTGCACGGTACGGTGACAACAGATTGGAAACCCATTCCCATCATAGCCATATTTTTTTGCACAGAGAAGTGTGCGTTTTCTGAGCAAACCACTTTCACTTTTTGCATTGCATCAGGCGGAATACCGTCACGTTGCACTGACCATTCTGTGCCGTCCGCATTTTTCCAGTGTTTTGCAATGCAGGCATCACGGGCAAGTAATACGCCCATTAAGTTAGATTGCGTACCGCCAGAGGTGAAAACCCCCGCTTGTCCTTTGCCGTAACCCACTTTTTCTCGCAACCATTCAATGAGTTGAACTTCCATTAATGAACCTGCCGGGCTTTGATCCCAAGAGTCCATAGATTGATTGGTAGCATTGATTAAAACTTCGGCGATTTGGCTGGTGACCATTGTCGGACAGTGTAAGTGAGCCAAAGAGTGTGGGTGGTGTACTTTTAAACTTTTGTTGAGGAATAACTCAATTAAGCGGTCTAGGGATTTAGCAACGCCCAAGCCTTCTTTTGACGGGTTAAAGGCAATTTCTGAGCGTAGCTGTTTAATGCTACCGCCTGTGTACATTTTTTCATTTTGTAGCCAGTTACTCACCGCTTGTACGGCGGTTTCCATTGAGCTTTGGTAGTCTGCAATAGATTGAGCGTCATTGCAGAATAGGGCTTGTTTGTGTTTTGAAATATCAGCCATTTTTCTTTTCTCGTAGGGTGCGTGTCAACGCACCGTATTAATAAACGAAAGGTGCGTTTACACGCACCCTACAAGCGGTCACATTTGGTAAAAATTTTGCAATTTCCGACCGCTTGTTAACGAATTATCCACGCACTGCGTTCAATGCATCGGCAACCGATTTGCTGAAACGTTTAATCATCTCTTCACATTCTGCTTGAGTGATGATTAATGGGCAAAGGATACGCACAACGTTACCGCCACGACCGCCACGCTCTAACAATAATTTGTTTTTAAAGCAGGCTTTTTGGATTTCGGCAGCAAGTCCGCCATCTGCCGGGTAAGAACCGATACGATCTTGCGGCTGACGCTCATCAACAATTTCGATCCCCATCATCAAACCTTTACCACGAACGTTACCGATACACGGATATTGTTGTGCTAATTTTTGCAATTCTGCTTTTAAGAATGCACCACGCTCTTCTGCGTTTTTCGCCAGATTTTGCTCACGCATAATTTTAAGTGACGCATAACCTGTTGCCATTGCTAACTGATTGCCGCGGAATGTACCTGTATGTCCTGCCGGCTGCCAAGCGTCAAACTCTTTTTTGATCGCAAGCACAGCAAGCGGTAAGCTACCACCTACTGCTTTTGACATCACAACAACATCCGGCTCAATGCCTGCGTGTTCAAAGGCAAACATTTTACCTGAACGGCAGAACCCTGCTTGGACTTCATCTAAAATCAACACAATCCCGTGTTTTTTCGTTACTTCACGGATTTTTTGCAACCATTTCACTGGTGCGGTCACTACGCCGCCTTCACCTTGAATTGCTTCAAGAATAACGGCAGCCGGTTTTACCACGCCGCTTTCAACGTCTTCGATAAAGTTCTCAAAATAATAGGTTAAGGCATCAACACCTGCTTCGCCACCGATACCTAACGGGCAACGGTATTCGTGCGGATATGGCATAAACTGTACGCCTGCCATTAAGTTTTGCACTGCATTTTTCGCATTAAGGTTCCCCGTCATTGAGAGTGAACCGTGGGTCATACCGTGATAACCACCGGAGAATGCAATCACATTACCACGACCTGTATAGGTTTTTGCTAATTTGATCGCGGCTTCTGTGCCATCTGCACCTGACGGGCCACAGAATTGTAAACGGTATTCACCTTTCGGGAAGAAAGAGAGTAATTCTTCTGTAAAAGCATCTTTTAACGGCGTCGTTAAATCAAGAGTGTGAAGCGGTAAGCCACTTGCTAATACATCTTGAATAGCCTGAATAATGGCTGAGTGATTATGTCCGAGTGCTAAAGTACCTGCACCAGCTAAGCAATCTAAATATTCGTTACCTTCAACATCAGTTACCCAGCAGCCTTGTGCTTTTGCAATCGCAAGCGGTAATTTACGCGGATAACTACGAACATTCGATTCCATTTCGTTTTGTCGAGTTAAATAATATTCGTTTGTTGCTTGATGGATTGGATTTACAGGAGTTGTTGTCATTTGAAAATAGACCTTCTATAAGAGGTTAAAAAAATAAGTCGGGTGCCTTGCGGGAAGCCTAAGCTTTCTTATCCTGAAAGATAAGATGCCTTGGGGCATTTGACTCGCTACTTATTAAAAAAAGCGTTTCAGCTTTTTTGTTTTTACCCTATCAGTTCCCAGAACGGGATAGGTTGGAAACAACGCCTCAAATATGGGTAGTATTTGAGGACGGCACATAGTACTCGTTTTTTATAGAAAGGGAAGAGCTTTGTGTATAAATAATTTATATTTATAAACTGATATGGCTTAGTCGTTCAGAAATTTTTTTCGTAATATTTCCCTCAAGCTGCTGAACGGCATAATCAATTGCGTAGAAAAAAGCTTTTTCACTCGCTCCGCCATGGCTTTTCACAACCACAGACGACAAGCCGAGCAAGGTTGCACCGTTATGGCGATCGGGATTGATCTGTTGCAGTTTTTTATAGTAGCGATAAAAGATTAAGCGTAATAAATAACGTTTGGCATTGCGGCACAGGTGTGAATCTTCAGTTGGCTTTCTAATGAGCGAAAGAATATTTTTTGCCGCACCTTCGAGCGTTTTAAGCGCAATATTACCGCTAAAGCCATCACAAACAATCACATCGGCAAGGTGATTCATTAGCTTATCCCCTTCTAAAAAACCGATGTAATTCAGATGATTACGTTGTTTTAGCTGTTGGTGAGTATCTCGAATTTGCTGTGTTCCTTTATGATCTTCCGTACCAATATTGAGCAACGCTAAACGTGGATAGACCAAATCCAACATCACTTCCGCAAAAATATTGCCCATTTCCGCAAACTGAAGTAATAATTCGCTATCTGCTTCAACGTTTGCACCGAGATCTAACATCACACTTGAATTGCCGTTAATTGTTGGTATCAAGGACGTTAATGCAGGGCGATCAATGTTTGGTAAAGGTTCAATCAGTTGTTTTGCTAGTCCCATCAATACGCCTGTATTTCCGCCGCTCACACAGCCTTGAGCCTTACCACTTGCCACCGCTTCAATCGCTAAACGCATTGAACTGCCTTTACTTTGGCGAATCGCTTGCATAAAAGGCAAGTCTGCTTCGATCACTTTTGTTGTATGAACTAATTCGATACGTTGCTGAAAATCGTGAGAAAGTTTATTGAGATAGGGAGAAACTTCGGCTTGATCGCCGAATAAGATACAGTTGAGCATTGGATGCCGAGCCAACGCAAGTGATAGTGCGGGGATAGTAATACGGGGACCAAAGTCCCCGCCCATCGCATCTAACGCAAGAGTTAGATGAGTCAATTTAAACCTCTAAGAGATCCAATTGATTATTTGATTTTACGACCACGGTAGTAACCGTCAGCAGTTACGTGGTGACGTAAGTGGGTTTCGCCACGTGCATCTACAGATACTGCAGCTGTGGTTAACGCATCGTGTGAACGACGCATATCACGACGTGAACGAGATTTCTTATTTTGTTGAACAGCCATTGGCTATACTCCTACTAGATCTAGTTTTTCTTTAAATTAGCTAATATTGCGAAAGGATTCGGTTTCTTTGCCAGTTCTTCCGGCAATTCGCCAAAAACCAATTCGCTTTCGGACACTTCACAGTGTTCATCGGTATGCATCGGCACTAGGGGTAATGACAGAATGAATTCGTCTTCTATCATATCTAGCAGATTTATCTCACCAAAAGAATCAACTTCAATCGGCTCGTAAATCTCGGGCAAATTGTCCGCCTGCTCTAAATTAGATACAGGGCTGAAACAAAATGTGCAGTCGAGTGTTTGCGAAAACGGATTACCACAACGTTGACAGCCTAGCTCCACATCAACTTTTGCAGTGCCTTTAATCACTGTGAGTTTTTGCGGATCAACATATAACGATAAAGTAACTTGTGCATCGCCCAGCACTTGACCAACAGATTCACCCAAACGGCTAAGTAGGCTCGCAGAAATGTAGCCTTCGTAGTCCATTCGACGCTGTGCGTCTTTATATGGGTCAATAGTTAGGGGTAGTTTTACCTTTTGCATAGGATGCGAATATTACAGATTTTGAAGCAACTAGTCAAAGAGAAAATCTGATTTTATGCCTCTTGCGTTGCAACACCGCACAATTCTGCTAATGCTTTTAAGCGAGCATCTGATTTTGCCACAAATGGATTTTTTTCATCCCATGCGTAACCAGCCAAAATGGAAGATAACATTTGGCGGATTTCTGGTTGTGGGTTTCTTGCATAAATCACATCTTGGAAAATAGTGCTATACCAACCGTTCACATAAGTACGGAACGCATTAACCCCCACCATTAATGGCTGTGCAAACTCTGCTTGCCAATCTACCTGTTCACCTTTTAATTGGCGTGGAATTAAACGGCTGGCAAGACGAGCTGAGTGTAATGCAATAGTCACACCTGACGAGAACACAGGATCTAAAAATTCTGCCGCATTGCCTAATAAAGCAAAATGTTTGCCATGTAGGGCTTTTACATTAGCGGAATAGCCTTGAATATTGCGATATGGGAATTCATTGTCCCAATTTGCATTCACTAAAATGCGTTTTAACATTGGACATTCCAACGCAAATTTTTTCAACACGGTTTCGCTATCGCCAGCAAGGGTTTCCGGCAAACCGACGACACCAATAGAGCAGCGGTTATCGGCAAATGGAATGGTCCATAGCCAAACATCACGGTGTTCAGGGTGAGTGGTAATTAAAATTTTATTACGATCAAAGGCTGGATCCGTAATGTTATCATCAATATGGGTAAAGTGAGCAATACGCGCAGGAAGGTGAGATGGTGTTTCTAAATCCAATAAACGAGGTAATACACGTCCATAGCCACTGGCATCTAACACAAATTTTGCACGAAGTTGATATTCTTCACCTTGCTCCGTACGCACATTTAATACAGCATCGTCGCCTGAATTATCTAACGCTAATACTTCGTGACCAAAACGGACTTCAACGCCTTTTTTCGCCGTTTCATCAATCAAAATCTTATCGAAGATACCACGACGAACTTGATAGGTTGTTCCCGGACCTGCGGTAAATTTATCGGTGAAATCAAAGAAGGTGTTGCGATTTCCCCAAGTAAATGCTGCACCGTTTTTGAATTGGAAACTTGGCTCTGCGTGAACAGCATCAACCAGTTCTGCCTCGGACAAAATATCCATACAGTATGGCAATAAACTTTCTCCAATTACAAAACGAGGGAAATGCTGCTTTTCTAACACACAAACATTTAAGCCCTGTTTTTTAAGTAATGAGGCCGAAACAGAACCTGATGGCCCTGCGCCAATGATAACCACATCAAATTGACTCATCATCTTTCTCCAAATATTTAACGTAATAGTTTAAAGGTACTTAGCACACTAAATAAAATGCCAATACTGACGCTGATTCCAAAAGAGGCTACAGCCGGGGTAGAACTGAGGCTTAATAGCAAAAATGAAATCAAGGTTGTACTTGCTGCCAATAAAATAGCTACTCGCTTGCTGTGTAAAGGTTCAGGTGCGGTTTGCATATAGGCCGTATAATCAATGCCAATGGCTGAAACCAATAGTAGTCCAAACATCGTAAACAGACTAATTGGCATTTCAAGCCACCCAAATGCCGCAACGGTGCTGACAATGGCGAAAAGTGGAATTAGTAACATTTTTCCCGTCTGTTTTAAGCCAAAGTATTTCCACAGTAACAAACCAGCAATCACAAAAGAGAGTAATTTTAGCCACGCCGCCTGATCTCGTGTTTGTTCAAAGGCTTGGTTTAAATGGTGGCGTTTATCCTGCCAGAAAATCCCTTGATTATCTGCAAGGGATTGCAGAGCTGATAGATCCTGAACACCCGATACTTTAACCAAAGCAACAACCTGTTTTGGTACGATTTCACCAAGATACAAGCTCTGCCACCCTTGCCCCAACTGCATACTTAGAGCCTGTTTTAAACTGACAAGCGGTCGGTTTGGCAAACTATGTTGCGATTGAGCAATATGCTCTGCCGGAATACCAATCTCTTGTAAAATAGCATAATCCTGTGGCTTTAATCGCAAGGCTAACTGGTTTGCAAATTGTTTCTGCTCTGTTTCCGACATTATCCATTGGCTCAAGGATTGAAACCGCATCAGCTTACCTTGTTCCACCAAACCTTCTAGCTGTTTGGTCAAACTTTTATCTATATTGAGCAATTTTTCATCGCTTTCTGCCACAATTAAAAAATATTGGCTACCTAAATCAATCCCTGTGATTTCACTGATTTGTTTGGCTTGAGAAAGCAACTCTGTTGGCATTGCTACCCACTGACGAATATCATCTTTCCATTCACTTTTTGCCACACCGATTGCAATCCATAAACCTAACAGTAGCAAAATCATTTTTTCTAACCCATTAGGCAACGCTATTTGCAAATTTTTGCCCCAATCTGACCGCTTGCGAGGTTGGTAACGCTGAAATTGAGACGGAAGAAAAAGGATTGTGGCAAGAATAGCACAAATTAATGCCACACTGGAAAAAAGTGCGGTCTGTTTTAGTACGGGTAAAATCGTAAACCCTAATAAACCATAGCCAAGTAAAGTGACAGCAAGACTAATTACAAAGGTAAAACGTAATTTTGCCATGGCTTGCTCACCTTGCCATTTTTCTGCAAATAGCGAAGAGGAAAGCCAATGTAGAGGGAAGTCAATCAGCACACCAATTAAACTTGTACCGATCACTAAGGTTAAAATATGAATTTGCCCAAAAGCTAAAATCGTCGCGACTACGCCCGACAACATTCCGATGCCGATAGGTAAAAAGAGCCATAACACCTTGAATGTCCGAAAAACCGCAAACAATAGCAGTAGTGTAAGAGTTAGGCCAAACAAACTCATTAAGGTACTTTCTTGTTCCGCTTGTTGTTTAGTGGCATTAGCAAATAAGGCAGATCCCGTCGCCAGCCATTGTGCGTTTTGGTTGGTTGCTAGCTGTTTACTGTGCTGAATGAGGTCGGCAAGAGCTTGTTGTGGATTGATGAGATCATTTTCAGCCAGTTCACCGCGTAACAGCACCCAAGTGATGTCTGCCGTCGGGATATAAAGCATTCCATTTTCTACATTCCATTGCACCGCACTTTGTATTTGTGATTGAGCAAGCACAAAACGTCCCAATCCAAGCCAGTCTTGCTCTAAAGGCAATAAATGGGTTTGACCGAAAGGATTCACCATTTGCTCTGCGTACTGTTGGAAATACTCTTCTGGCTTTTCCAGTAGTTGGGTTCGAATTTGAGGGGGCAATACAGCTAAACTGAGTTGCTGAATTTCGGTTCGTAGCCGGGGTAAATTAGGCTGAATTTTACTATTAATCTGTTGAAAAAGTGTGCTTTGTTGCCATTGTTCACTGATTTGTTGAGCAATCTTAAAGGCTTGCTCTGGTTCAGAATGTCCCATAAGCCCAATAATTTGGCGATTGAGTTGCCGTTCTTGAAATTTATCCGCTTCTATTTGTACGGCAGACCAATGTTGTTCCTGTGGAAGTAGTGCTTGTAAATCCGTTTGTAACCAATGCCCTGACCGTAGCTGGATACCAAATAAAACACAGACGCCAATGAAAAACAGCAAAAAAAGCGTGCGACAAGCGGTCAGATTGATACACATTTTTGTAAATTCCTAGTGTAAGGCTTTACTCGCTAGGTCTGAAAGCGGTTGATTTTGTTGAATTTTTTCAAAGCGAATTAAAGTCCTATCGCCTTGTGTCTCATTGAGTTCAATCTGTTTTACTACTTCATCACCACCAATCACAATGTGGGTAAAAATTTGTTTCATCAATAAGCTGTTTGGGGTTAGGATTAATATCCAGTTTTTCGCATCGCCCGATAAAGCGAGATCAAATTGGCTTGAAAGGGCGGAAATATCCCCTGACAGCAAGCCTAAAAAGAGATTGATTTGCTCCGACTGCCCTAATTTTTGATTATTCACCCATTGTGAGCCGTTCCACTGGCTAATTCCCTCTTTTTTTACGCGTAGCTGGCTGGCAAAAGGTTTTTGCATTTGCCATAACAGCCCTTGATTTTTGACTAACACAAATTGCCCTGTACTGGTGATTGGTTTTGACATCGCTTTTAAAAAACGTTGTTGGGTAAAATCACCTTGCAAGTTATTGGGCTTCTGTAATTGAGTAACAAGATCTTGCTGAGAAAATGCAAAAACTAGCGGGGAAAATAGCAGAAAAGCAAAAGTAATCAGTTTTTTCATAAAGTGTTTCTTAAATTATAGACAAGGCATAAACCCGTGATAATTTTCCAATGTATCGCGCCAAGATTGCGGTGTCTGCAACTGCATTTCACCGGTTTTTAAATCTACAGCAACCTGAGTGGTACTGCCTGTGGTTAATTTTTGATTGGTTTGACAATCTACAATCGTATAATCAATACGCAGACAACTTTCATACTCCACAACCGCCAAATTCACCCGAATTTTTTGGCGAAAACGAGCTGGTTTTACATATTTTAAATTCAGTTGCACAATCGGCCAACTATAGCCTTTTTCACCCATCACATCATAGGTGTAATGAATTTCCTCCAGAAATGCACAGCGTGCCATTTCCAGATATTTAACGTAGTTGCCGTGCCACATAATATTCATCGGATCCACATCGAAAAAAGGGATCTCATATTCTGAGGCGTGGCGTGCGTAAATGTGTTTTTTTATTCTCATTGCTTAAATGAAGTAGGGTGAGCATAGCTCACCCAAAAGATTATTTAACAATATCGCCTTTTAGGGCTACGCCAGCAATGCTACGGCCTGCGTGACATTCATATTTTGTTGTACTACTGTATTCTTTTTTCTTGTAGTAACTAACTAAGTTACCCACTTTTGTGCCACCCTCTTTTTGTGCACGTTCTTGGAAACGCTTCACCGCAGATAAGAATGCCCATTGGCAAGCTTCTAAATCCGTTTTATTTAACGCATTAGTTTTTGGATTGGTGACTGCGCCTTTTACTAAAGTTTTACCAGGTGCTGGTTTACCAAAATAAAGTTTAATTTTTGGATCTAACACTTCTTTAGCTTGAGGTGAATTTAACGCTTCACTGATTGAAAGATAGTGTGTGGTATCACGTGGCGCACAAGCGGCAACAACTAATGCAGTTAAAGCGATAGTTAAAGATTTTACTAGTTTCATAAAAGCTCCTATTTAAGTAAGAAATAATTGGGGATCATTCGTCCCAAAAATTGTAAAAATTAAACCACAATAACGGATTTTTTGCACACTCTTTTGCTAATAAATTGGCGTATTTTTGCATCGCATTTTGAATATTTTGTTCACGCACTTGTCGTCTTCCTTGAATGGCGGAAGAAAAGCGGCGAAGTTGCAAGCGGTATTTTCCCTGTTCTTTTATGCAAAACACCGTATTGATCGGGGTTTTTAATAATGACGCCAATAACCAAGCCCCTTGTGGAAACTGAGCGGACTTACTTAGAAAATGAACGGATTCCGTTTTATCTCCTCGAATTGGCACTCGGTCTGCCGCAATGGCAATCCATTCGCCTCGTTCAATTCGCTCTGCCAAGGAAAGCATTTTTTGTGCATCTAAATCTTCTACTTGAATCAGCGAAAGATCGTCTGCACCAGCCTCTACTAAAGCTTTATTAAACTCTTCTGCGTGGCGATTATGCACTAAGACATTTAAATGAAAATTCGGATGGTGCCCACTTCCTACTAACGCTCGACAAATCTCAATATTACCAAAATGGGAACAGACTAATATTTGCCCTCTTCCTGTTGGATTATCCATATCAGCATAAAGATTATCGGCATCATCAACAATCAAATCTTGATAACGAATTTTCCGTTGCCACACCGCAAAACGATCAGTAATTGCCTCTCCAAAGCTAAGAAATTGTTTAAAAACGGCATAACGGGGTAATTTCACTTCAGGGTGGCTTTGTTGCAAGTAGTGCTGATAACGCTGAATATGCCTACGCATCTTTTTAGAAGTCAGAAAGAAATAGAGAACTACCCAAAAGGTAACAAAACGAATACCGCCAAGGGGAAAATGTTTTACAATCAAACGGGTTAAAGTGAGAAAAAAGCGATTTCCTCGTTCATTCTGCTTTGCCCAATGTTGCTGGTTCATACGCTTTTCCCTGTTAATATTCGCCCAAGCATACCAAAAAACAATCGAGCGTGCATTTTGCTGATCAACCAATTATCCGCCCAGCCACGAAAATGGGAAATGCCACCTTGCTCATATTTTACCGGCGTATCAACCCATACCATTGGGATTTTCCGCCAATGGCAACGCACTAAAATTTCGACATCGAAGTCCATTCGCTCGCCGATACGTTCTTCATTGAAAACTTGAACAGTTGATGATAATGGATACAATCGAAAACCGCACATTCCATCTGGAATATCAAAAGAAAGGGTATTAATAGCAAGCCAAAAATTAGTGATCTTACGCCCATATAAACGAGGTTTTGGCGCATCATCACCATAAATCGGTTTTCCACAGATCATAGCCGTTGGATGTTGTTTGGCTAACGCCACCATTTTCAATATATCGGATAATTGATGTTGCCCGTCTGCATCCACTTGAACAGCGTGTGTATATCCTTGCTCTAACGCCTGTTGAAATCCCACCTTAACTGCCATCCCTTTACCACCATTCTTTTCACAAAAAACAGCACTCACCTGCTCGTTCTGAGCCAGTTGTTTCAAAATAGAATGATGTTCAACGGCAGAACCATCATCAACAATCAGCACAGGTAAACCCTGAGCTAAAATTTGTTCTACTACATTGGTAATGGTTTTGGAATGGTTGTAATGGGGAATCACAACAACAGGTTTAAATTCAACTTGCATCAACACACCTCATTTTCAGTCGTCAGACAGATTTTCTCAAAATCTGAACGGCTAATTTTCGATTGACTATTACGAGGTAATTTATCACAAAAACGCCAAAAACGGGGCAAGGCAAATTTCTCTTGTGTAAGAGATAACGCATTTTTTAAGGTAGAAATAACTGCTTTACGTCCTAACTGCTTAAGTGCTTCCATTCCCTCTTCAGATAAGGCCACCCAAGCCAAAGGACGAGGTTGCTGAATATGTAAGGCAATATAACAATCGCTCACCCAAGCGTGTTTGAGCAAGTCTTGTTCAATATTGACCAACGACACACGTTTATCACCTAGTTTGACAATACGATCAATTCGCCCTAATAACTTAAATCCCTGCTCGCAGAACTCAACAGCATCGGCGGTTTGCTCTCTCCCGTCAATCCAAGCTGACTGTACCCACAAAGCACCTTGCTCACTTAACCCAATTTGACTATTTGGCATTGGTTGCCATAATTGCTCATCTAAACGGCGAGCAATCACCCCTGTTTCAGTACTGCCATAAATTTCCACCACAGGGTAAGCCAATTTCGCCCTCAATGCTTTTGCCGTCAATTCAGGTAACGCACCGCCAGAGGAAATGATACCTTCAATGTGGCAATGACTAAGTTCTGCGTTGTCTAAATTAAGACGGGTTAATAAAGCAGGGCTACTGATCCAAATACAGCGATGATGGCGACTTTCTGCAATCAAATATTCAGGATAATGTAACTGCACTGTGCCTAACTGCCAGCCCATTTCAAGCGGTAAAAACACACGGAACGTCAGTCCGTATAAATGTTGTACACTAACACTGCCAATCAAATGAATATCCGCCGAACGTTCAAAAGGCAACACTTGGCTTAAGGTTTCCACTTCTCGCCACATTTGTTGGGCGGTTTTTTTGATAATTTTTGCCTCGCCACTACTGCCAGAAGTCTTTAGCCAAATTTCAGTAGGATTTTGTTTATCAACAAGCGGTAAGATTTGTTCAATTTTTTGCAAATTGCCATAAGAAGAGAAATGTTCCTCCCGAAAGAAAAAATCGGCATTTTCACTAATCCATTGCTGATTGTCTTCAAGCAAATTCGGTGGCAATAACACCCGCACTTTTGCATTTAAACAAGCCAACAACACACAAGCAAACTGACAGGCATCTTCTAACCACAATCCCACCGCTTGCATATTATCTTGTTGTAATTGCTGAGAAATTTGTTGTGAGCGAGAAATAAATTGTGAATTATTCATTATGATCTACCTCTACACTTTTTTTCATCACCCGTTGCCGAACCAGCCATTCACAGACCATCAATAAGCCGATAAAAATATACGAAATGATCCCCGTATAAATCGCCCAATACTCAAATTGTTCCCACAAAATAAGACTGACTGTGATGGTTGCATTAAGGATAAAAAACAAACACCATACTTGAGTTACTTTGCGAGTATAAACAACGCCTTTTTCGGGTAAATCTGGGGTTTGCAAGCGAGCAAGGCGTTCAATAATGGATTGAGAACTCCACAGGCTACTGCCAAAAATAGCTAACATCATTAAGCTGATGATCACGGGATACCAATACATTGTTTCTACGGAGCGAGTAATGCCTATTGTGACTAAAATAAGCGACATGACCATTGCAAAAAAACGTTGAAATCCAATCGCTTGTGAGGCTTTTATACCCCATAAAACCGCCATAATGTAAGGCAAATAGAACAAAACAGCGGAGTTATCTTGTGGGGCAAACAGCCAAATGAGTGGGTAGGCAATGCTTACCCCTGTGAGTAAAATGGTGGTGAGTTGCTTTAAACTATTCATCGCCAAACACAAATAATCCGCTACCGCACATTTCGCCTTCGGTTTTCAGTTGAAAGCCCATACGGTTTTTGGTTTCTTCCCATTTTAATGTCAGTTCAAATTCATCATTTGGGCGGAGGAATTTCTGATATTTAAGGTTATCAATGCGTAAAATTGTCTTTTCTTGACCAAAATAACGAACCAGTTGATCTTGCACCCACTGCAATTCAATCACACCAGGAACTAAAGGAAAATTCGCAAAATGCCCTTTAAAAAAATGCAGATCAAGCGGAACTTTTCCGCGTAGAATTTGCACATTTTCTTGGCTTTCTTGAGTTAGCCAAATCGGATCAACAATTTCATTTAAGCAGATCTGTTCAAATTCAAGGCGACTTATTTTAGATTGACTGTTGCGAGGCAGTTTATCGGTAAATCGCCAAAAACGAGGGATTGCCGATTTCTCTTGGCTTTGGGATAAATGTGTTTTGAGCTGTTCAATCACATACTTTCTTCCGTGATCTCGGAATGCTTGAATGCCTAGTTCATTCAATCCTGCCCAAGTCGCAAGGCGTTGATGTTCAGGGTGTTTGCCGATGTAGCAATCATCAATCCAGTCGTGTTTCATCAACGCCTGTTCAACACTGACAAGAGATGTCCGTTTATCGCCAATTTTCACAATGCGGTCAATGCGTCCTAACAATTCAAAGCCATTTGGGTGAATTTCAACGGCATCTGCGGTCTGTTGGCGATCTTTTGCCCATTTTGCCTCTAACCACAAAGCGCCCTCTTCATCTGTTCCTACTTGGCTGTAAGGTAAGGTTTGCCATAAGCCAGTATCTTGACGAATAGCAATAGGACCCGTTTCCGTACTGCCGTAAATTTCCACCACAGGCTGGTGAAGTTGTTGGCGAATTTGGTTAGACACATCTGGATCTAATGCCCCACCTGACGAGATAATTCCCACTACTTTCGGTAACTGTGGTTTATGCCAATCCATACGACTTAACATCGCAGGGCTACTGACTAGTACGGTTTGAGATGATTTCTGACTTTCCGCCATAATACATTCAGGGAAAAACTGCTGTTTACGCCCAATCACCCAACCCTGTACGAGCGACATCATAATATGTACCGTCAAGCCGTAAATATGTTGAATACTCACACTGCTGATCGCCGTAATTTCATTGCCAGTAGAAAACGGCAACGCATTTGCCAATACTTCAGCACTGAGCCACATTTCTTCGGCGGTTTTGACAATGGTTTTTGCCTCTCCCGTACTACCTGAGGTTTTAAGCCATAATTCTGTTTGGTTATGGCGATCAACAAGCGGTCGGTTTTGATCGATATTTTGCAAAGGAAAATCGGTGGCTAATTCAGAAAACACAAGGTGGTCTGGCTTAGGTTGTTCGTTATCCGTCAACCAAAAATCAGCGTGTTGATTTGCCCAATCTACACTTTCTGGGGTGTCATTGGGTGGAAATAGAACTTTCACATTGGCGTGCCAACAAGCAAGTAAAGTACAAGCTAAATTTGCCCCATCTTCCAACCACACGGCAATGGCTTTTATCTGGTTTTGTTGTAAATAAGCGGAAATTTGTAATGCTCGTTGCTCAAAATCCGCATAAGTCCACGTTGGGAAATGCGCTACGGCACTGCTGGGTAAGTAATGATTTTTCATAAATTTAGTAGAGGCAAACCCTGATGATATAAACGGGCAAATTCACATTTGCCCCTACATTTGAAAATTAATTGTTACTGAGTTTTTGTACTGCAGCAATTACATCACGAACGGTACGCACATTACGGAAATCTTCTGCTTGAAGTTTGTAACCCGTTTGACGTTTGATGTAATCGATTAAGTCAATCGCGTCAATACTGTCAATTTCCAAATCTTCATAAAGATGTGTATCCAACGTGATTTTTTCTTCTTCCACTTCAAAGAGTGACACTAACGCATCGGTTAAGATTTTCTGAATTTCTTGTTCAGTCATTGTCTTCTCCTTAACCTTTGTGGGAGCGGATAAAACTTGCGAGCGTTGCAACGCTTTCAAAGTGTTCACGCAAGTTTTGTTGTTCGCTATCAAGTTGTAAACCAAAGGTTTTTTGTACCGCTAAACCTAATTCCAACGCATCAACGGAATCTAAACCTAGACCATCATCACCAAAAAGCGGTGCGTCAGTGTCAATATCTTCAACGGTAATATCTTCAAGAGTAAGACTGTCAATAATCAGTTGTTTAAGTTGTTGTTCGAGTTCCATTTTTAGTCCTTTGAATAAGTATTAAAGTAATTCTCTAAATAATCGTTTAAACGGCGAGAGGCAATCGGTAAAGGTTTCTCTGCCAGCCATTGCTGAGGGTCGATATCTTCACCCACCGTTAATTCATAACAGATTTTCTTACTTGGAATTTTATACCAAGGCTGACCTTTTTTGAAATTTAACGGATTCATTTTAATCACAATCGGCGTAATCACTTTCGCACTGCGTAAACCGATAGAAACCGCCCCACGATGTAATTTTACCACACCGTCCCACCCTGTGCGTGTTCCTTCAGGAAATAACAAGAGTGCTTGATTCTGCAAAATTTGATGGCTCAACTCAAGCAGCTCTTCTGATTCTGTATTTGGAATAAATCCACAAGCACGAATTGGGCTACTCATAGATGGATTATCTAGCAAATCTTTTTTCACGATACAGTTAAAGCGAGACTCTTGGCTGAAAATCAACACCACATCAAGTAATGATGGGTGATTGGCTAATACCAACTGACCTTCTCGCCCCAAGCGTTCAAAACCGTGATATTTCACCTCTAAAATCCCAGCCCATTTCAGGTAATTCACGAAAAATCGCCACGTTTTCCCGACAATTTGTCGCCCTTGCAGTTGTGTTGCCAAATCATTGTGCGGATAATTTTTAGCATAAGGATACAGCACGATTTTAAACAACACACCGACCACGCCAAACAGCACAAAGCCGAATAGCGTACCAAGAAAACGTTTAATCCAATCTAGTTTTTCTGCCATTGCCAATATCCCCCTCGACTGCTTGGTGTTTGCCATTGCGATTGAGCAAGATGCTGTTGTTTAACCCAATTTAAACTATTATCACCTGTTGCAAAAAAAGGCTCTATATTCCCTGGCTGTGCGTGTAAACTAAGATGATATTGTTCCCCCTTTTCTACGACCATTGCCAAAGCATAAGCAAACGGCTGACGTACAACGGGTTGAGCATTATATTCTGCATATAGCGGTGATTCCGAAATCACTACTAACACTTTCTCGTAACCATCATTCAACAATAAATAAGCCTCAAGTAAGGCAGTTTCCAAATTATCTTGTTGAGCGGTAATCGCCGTCGTTTCGGTTTTCACCTGACGCATTTCAGACCATTGTCCTACTAAGGCATTGTGAACTGACAGACTAAAGGATGTTGGCGAAACATCTCCCTCTTGCAATAATGTTTGCCACAAGGCAAAACTGCGGTTGATTTCACTGTTTGAAGAGGCATACACCACTGGTAGATTTTCATCTTGTTCAGTTAAATCCCACGCAGACTCAAAAAAGAGCCGTGCAGAATCACTTAAACGGCGACGTTTAAGTGGGGGAAGAAATGCCAGTTTTGGTGCAAAATCTTCCCAACTTGCACTGTTTTGTTGCCAGTGGTCTTCGCCTAGTTTCCAATCTTCTACTGTTAAGGTTTTATTGCAAACGACATTCCAACGACTGATATTAAAAGAAAAGTTACAAATTAAAGTTGTCATTCGTGGCTAATTCATGATCTAAGATTGACATTAGTTTACACTATTTCAGTAGGGAAAATACAGACTCATTTTTGATATTCATTTCTTGAATCGTAGTAAACCAATGAGATGTATTTAACCCATTATTCGCATCATCTATTGAAATAACATCTGACGATATATTATTGAGTGGATTTTGAGAGAGTAGCCACCAAATACTTCCTTCTTGCTCGTCATTTGGGCTTTCATATGCCCAGCCGACTAAGGCATTTTGACAACATTCAGATTGTAAATCTAACATTGCTAATTTTAATGGTTGCAAATAATTGTGTTGATTGACCGCCAAAAAAAGCGTTGTGGCTGTGGTATTTAACGTTTGAGCAAGTTGAAATGTGGCAACATTGTTGAGATTTGCCATAAAATCTAAGGGACTAGGGATATTTTCTATATTTAATTGTTGAAAGATTTTGTTAAATTTAGCCGGCGAGCTAAAGCTGGACGCAAGATAAATTGGAGTGTTTGGGCAAATATGCTCTTTTAAAGGCAAAGCACCCAACAGGGCTAATTGGGTAAAATGGCTCATTCGGCGAGCATCAATACCATTAGCTTTTAACTGTTGGCGTAAGGTTTTATCATCAACATCTTGGCAAAGAAATTGGCTGCGTTGAGCAATATAAACGGCATTATTCATTGTGATTTAACCTCATTATCCACGCCACATTGCTGCCACCAAAGCCTAAAAAGTAGCTAAGATAATAGCCATTTTCGAGCTTTTTACCGTGAGCAAGCGGTAAATTATCGACATTTTTTTGCAAATTAGGAACTTCACTTTGAATAAAACAATCAAGCAAAAAGGCGGTTTCTAAGGCACCGCTTGCCCCTAATGTATGCCCCATAAAATGTTTAGTAAGAATCCATTGGGCTTGTGGGAATAAGTCTAACAGTAACTGCCTTTCCATTTCATCACTATTTCCCCCTACACCGTGAACCTTAATGCCTTGAATGCAGTTAGGTTCAACATTGGCAACTTCACAGGTTTGGAGTAATAATTTTTGCAAGGCGATTGGGCTGTTGTTGGTGAGATTTTCATTGTCCGTTAAACTGCTGACACCCAATAATTCACATTCAAACTGATGATTGGGTTCAGTGCTTAACGCCAGACAAGCTACCCCTTCACCCAACACAATGCCTTCTGAATCAATCAATGGAAGATACGGCTCAGAATGGGATAACAAGTGCATGGAATGGAAATGTTCAAACGTTAAACGATTAAATAGCTCAAAACCAATCACAATCACTTTGGAATAAAGCCCTGATTTCAGCATCTTATAAGCATAATGCACCCCTTGTGCCGAAGATGTGCAAGAAGTTGCAAAGCTAAACACTTCCGTCTGATATTTTTGTCGCAAATATTCGCCAATCACCGCAATGCTGTATTCTGTCGGCAAAGGCTGTTGTTGAGCCAAGCGTGCCTCACAGTCGGCAATCACATAACTGGTTGAACCTAAGAAAAAGGGAATTTGGCTTAATTCTTCCTGCGACCAAGAGGTTTGTTCAAGCAGTTGTGCGATTTGTTGGTCAATCAGTGAATAAAGTTCGGGCAAGGTTACAAATTGCGAATCAAAGGCTTTGAAATAAGGCAATGCCGTCTGCATACCGAGCTGACAAGCGGTCTGTTTTGAGAGATTTTTTGCAAAGTGTGATTGGCTTGCAACGAGATAGACATTTGACATTATGAATGGCTCTCACGCACAAATTTTGCCAAATCTTTCACACACATCATATGCTTACGCACCATTCTGTCCCCTTGCAACCGCACACCAAAATGTGCTTGCAACGCCACCACAATTTGTAAGGCGTCTAAGGAATCCAACTGAATACGACTTTGTTCACCAAACAGCCATTCATCATCGCTGATGTCTTCGGGTGCAAAATCGTCTTTCTCGCTTTCTTGGATAATCAGTTTTTTTAGCTCTAATTCGAGTAATTCGGGTTCTAGGGTAAATTGGTATTTCATATAACTATTCTGAATTTTTAGGTAACTTGGGCGTTTGTTGAGCTAATTTTTTCTCTTCGGATTTTACTTTACGCTCTAACTTTTGCAAATCTTCCTCTATAGGTAAATTTTCAGGTTTAATACCTCGTTGAACCAGCATTTCTCGCACCGTTTTATTATTCTGAATATGCTCAGTCGTAATACTCTGTTCACCAAGTAAATCAGCTTGGACAGTATTATGATTTGTCATTTCTGTTGCAAGATTCTTCGCTGCAATAGTTAAGGTGGGTAAGAAATCGGCTAAAGGTCTATTTTTATTTATGCCATATTTTGCTTTCATTGCTTGTGTAGCGAGACCACCAAATAAAGCTTGATCGCCTTTTGAACGAATTCTTCCAAAACCTTCATCATCAACACCTCTCTCGTAGATATTTTGCGACAATATTTTTTCCGATGTCTTTAGCCGTTCACGAGCATCAAGCCTTGCTTGAAGTTTCATTCGCTCTTCAATAAGTTCTTGCTTACGAGTTTGTACTGCAAAGTAGCTTTGAGCAAAGGCAATTTCAGTTTTTCTTGGATCGCCATTTTGTGCTATCAAATAACAAGCATAACGAGTTAGCATAAAGTCTTCTACAGCACGTTGCCCCCCTTTACCGATAGCGATCATTTTCGTGACCTCACGAAAATGATCTGTTGTTATGGCTCCACTGTTCTGGCAAGCCTCCATAGCCCTAATAATGGCTAACTTAAAGTTTTCCCATCGCTGATAACCTAAGTGTAGTTGTAGATCACGAGCAAACCAGAATTCGACTTGTTCTTCAGTATGTTGTGTTAAATTTTCTAGCTTGGTTCTTAGAATTTGTAACGACTTATCCATATTTGTACCTCTTGGGATTCATTGGTAAAGAACCATAGCGAATTTTCTACAAATTACTACTAACTATTTTGTTTTTTTCGATCCGTGTCACAAATTTAAAACCGCACCTGCGTTCTCAACTGATGTTGATAAATCAACGCAGCCAAGCCTAATGCAGTCAAACCAAAAGCGGTCAATTTCCCCAATTCGTTTGTAATTTGCGACAATTCATATTGATTTAACAGCAAATTTTGGAAACCGCTTAACGCCCAACCCATTGGCGACCATTGTGCTACCGTCTGCATAATGTCCGGCATCACATAAGTCGGCACCATAATGCCGCCAATTGCCGCCATAATGATGATACCGCCACCGCCCAACACCACTGCGTGCTCCGTGGTGCGAGCCACCACACTCACCAACAAGCCGTAGCCCAATGCCGCTAAACTCACCACACTGGACAGCACCGCATAAGGTAACCAATCGCCCGACAAGGTAAAAGCAGGCATATCCAACTGCGGCAACACCAGATAGCCAAGGGCAATCATACCGACAAATTGCAGTTGATTAATCATAAAATAAGGAATCAGTTTGGCGATAATCAACTGAAATGCCGACGCCCTTGCCATTCGTAGCCGTGTAATGGTGTTGGTTTGGCGTTCCATTGCCATCACATTAGACAGCGGAATCATAATAAAAAACATACCAAAAATCAGCCAAGCAGGGACGCTGTGTTGCACCGAGTTGGGTTTCGCCACTTCTTTGCCTTGGCGGTTGAGATACACTTCTTGCCACAGATCTTTGGCGAGATAATCGTTGATCTGAGCGAATTTTTTATCTAAATCCTGATTAACTTTCTTCTCTATCTCTTTGATTTGCTTTTGTTTATTATTCTTGAGCGTGATTTTATTATCCGCCATATATTGCTCTAAGCGCAACTGTGTATAATGTTTTTGCAACACACCTTTCACACCCAGCAACCAACCTCGATCAACCGAAGGATTAAGCCACAACTGCAACGGTTTGTCCTCTGAAAGAGCGGTCGTTTTTTCATTTAAATTTGCAATTAACAATGAAAATTTACCCGCTTGCAAATCCTCTTGAAAGGCTTTCAGTTCGGCAAGTTTGCCTTGTTGCACATTCAGTTCTTCATCTTTTAAGGCTTGCAAGAAATCATCATTTAACGGCTGATTTGGCGAAGATAGCAACACAATAGGTGCTTCTTGGCTCAATTCATTATCATTGCTTAATGCCGCCGACATAATCAACATAAACAAAATCGGCATCATAAACAACACGGCAACCCCGTGTAAATCACGACTTAACAGACGAAGTTCTTTAAAAATTGACGTTATTAACATAAATCGTAGGGTGCGTGTAAACGCACCATTAAAATTAAACCATACAAAATGGTGCGTTTACACGCAACCTACAAGAAAATCCAAATAAAACCGTTCAAGGCTCTGCCCTTCCGACAAAATCCCTTGCACCGAACCTTGATAAATCAGCCTGCCTTCATTCAATAACACCAATTTATCGCACAACTGCTCGATTTCCTGCAAATAATGGGACGTATAAATCACCGTTACCCCTTGCTTGGTTAAATCCGCCACGCTGTCCAAAATAAACTGGCGAGATTGTGGGTCAATGCCAACAGTGATTTCATCAAGAAAAATCACTTTCGGGCGATTAATCAACCCAATCGCAAAATTTAAACGGCGTTTCAAACCGCCCGATAAATGTTTAGCAAGTTTGGATTGATGTGCCGTTAGCCCTGTTTTTTCCAGTAATTCCGCCAACCATTTTTTATCGCTGACATCATAAAGTGCGGCGAAAAATTTTAGATTTTCCCACACCGTCAAAAGCGGATAAAACGGAAAATCCTGCGGCACAAGAGAAATTTGATGCCGTTGAGCGATAAATTGGTGTTATTGAATGAAGGCAGGCTGATTTATCAAGGTTCGGTGCAAGGGATTTTGTCGGAAGGACAGAGCCTTGAGC
>JBGXMX010000014.1:0-2830 GCA_041809245.1 Glaesserella sp. | reverse complement strand
GGTGGTATTGACGGCGATGGTGATCATGGTGTTGATGGCGCTCATTTATAAACGAGTGCCTTCTATGAAATAGCGAAACATCTTTGGCACAGGTTGAAAACGTGCGCCATCGTTGATGGTGGTATTGACAGCGACGGTGATGGTGATCATGGTGTTGATGGCGCTCGTTTATAAACGAGTGCCTTACATGAAATAGTGAAAAATCCTTGGCACACGTTAAAAAACGTGCGCCATCGTTGATGGTGGTATTGATAGCGATGGTGATGCTGCAGAATCTAACCGAATTAAACGTCTTGATTAATTCGACTGAATACTGCACTTTGTTGATTTTTGTACTTGGCGTCTTTTCTCGCATTATACGGGCGTTTTGCCTCACCGCTTAATACTTCAAAGCTCAATGCGCCAATAGTCATGTTCGGGCGTAATGCTAAAGGTAGTTTACCGGCATTGAAAAATTCCAAGACAATTTTTCCCTCCCAGCCCGGATCGATCCGATGAGCCGTAACATGCACCATTAAACCTAAACGAGCCAAAGAAGAGCGCCCATCAAGCCAACCGACAATATTAGCAGGTAAGGTTACCGTTTCTAATGTGGTGGCAAGCGCCAATTCTCCGGGGTGGAGGAAAAAGGCGTCCCCCTCGGGAATAATAATTTCATCGCTCATCACTCGCTCAAGCTGTGCGGTCATCTCCTCTTTCGGGCCGCTTAAATCAATATAGGGTGTCGAATGCTCTCGAAAGACACGAAATGAATTACCCAGTCGCACATCAATGGTTGCTCCATTGATTTTGTCGTTAGTCGGGCGTGGGTTTAGACTAATTTTTCCTTCATCTAAATAACGTTCAATATCAATGTCACATAAGCGCATAACGCCTCCTATTTTTGTTTGAGAAGTTGTCGAATTTGGGCTTTGAGAATATTAATTGCGATACGGTTTTTGCCCCCTTTCGGCACAATAATATCGGCATATTGTTTAGACGGCTCGACGAATTGTAAGAACATCGGACGTACGGTTGTGCGGTATTGGCTCACGACGGATTCTAATGTTCTACCCCGTTCTTGCATATCCCGCTGTAAACGGCGGATAAAACAGATGTCTAAAGGTGCATCAACGAAAATAGAAACATCAATTTCGTTACGGATCTCTTCATCCGTCAGCAATAAAATGCCTTCTAAAATAATCACGCGTTTAGGGGAGAAATGGGTGACGGTGCTTTTGCGGTTATGTTCGGTGTAATCGTATTCGGGAATGTTTACTGCAATGCCTTGTTTTAGGGTTTGAAGGTGGGAAACGAGTAAGGCATGATCCATAGAATTCGGGTGGTCGTAGTTAGTTTTTATGCGTTCTTCCATGGCAAGATGGCTTTGGTCTCGGTAGTAGGCATCTTCGGAAATAATCCCGATGTCACTCTCTCCAAGTTCTTCGCTCAATTCTTTATAAATGGTTGAAGCAATCAGGCTTTTACCCGATGCCGAAGCTCCGGCAATGGCAATGACAATACAAGATTTTTGTTCGGTTGATTGTGGCATAAGGATTCCTTTAAGTGTGGGAGAGATTTTTGTAGATTATAACGTAATATTTGCAAAATTTTGAGTATAATCGACCGCTTGTCAAAGGAGATAAAATTTATGGATTCATTTTTACACGGTTTTGTGGTCTGTTTTGGTTTAATTGTTTCAATCGGAGCGCAAAATGCGTTTTTATTAAAGCAAGGCATTTTAAAGCAACATGTGTTTTGGATTGCACTGATCTGTTTCGTGTGTGATGTGTTGCTGATGGGCGTCGGCGTACTTGGATTAGGCTCGTTGATTGCTCAATCCCCGATTTCCAGCCTGATTTTAGCTTTGATTGGCGCACTTTTTCTGTTTACTTACGGTAGCCGTTCTTTTATTGCCGCTTATCACGGCTCTTCACAACTTTTAATGCAGCAGGACAAAACGAAAAGTTCCTTAAAAAAGGCTGTACTAGTCACGCTTGCCATCACGTTACTTAATCCTCATGTTTATATTGATACCGTAGTTATTGTCGGCGGTATTGGCGGAACACTGAGTTTTGAACAGAAAGTTCAATTCTTAATCGGCGCACTCATTTGCTCCTTCCTATGGTTTTTTGGCGTCGGCTATGGCGCCGGTTTACTCTCTCCCTATTTTGAAAAGCGCCGCACATGGCAAATTTTAGATTCGATTACAGGTTTAATCATGTATGGTATTGCGTTGAGTTTATTAACTTACGCATGGGTGGTAAGCGGTCAGATTTTCTAAAAAATTTGCAAAATTAAGCTGGGTGCCTATGGTACTCAGCCCCGTCAAAAATGTTATAAATTTGTAAAAAATAAGACTTACATCACAGTTTTATTGTTTGATTTCAGGCATAATATTGCCTGTGTTATGAATTTCCCGTTTATCATGCCGGTGCGTGATAAATGTTTTTATACTCTGTTATACAATTAAGGTTAGGTCTTTATGCAACATAAAAATTTTGAGGATTTGCTTGCTTCAACGGCATTAGGTGGAGCAAACCAATCTTATGTTGAAGAAATCTACGAGCAGTATCTTGAAGATCCTGATAGCGTTGATGCAAGCTGGAAAGCCATTTTTGCACAACTACCGCAAACCACCGCAGTGGAACAGCCACACTCTTCCGTGCGCGATTATTTCCGCCGCCTTGCTCGTGAAAACCGCTCCGAGGCAATTACCGTTATCGATCCGGAGGCCAGTGCAAAATTGGTAAAAGTTTTGCAATTTATCAATGCTTTCCGCTTTCGCGGACACCTTGAAGCCAAACTGGACCCGCTTAACTATTACCGTTGGAAAACCTCTCAAGTTCCT
>JBGXMX010000013.1:0-6029 GCA_041809245.1 Glaesserella sp. | reverse complement strand
TATTGGATTTAATTTCTTTTTAAGGGTAAATGTTTTATTACAGGCATTGCATTTATAGCGTTGAATATTATTTCTTATACCATGTTTGCGAATGTCGCTACTGTGGCAAAAATGACATTTTTTTTGGTTCATAATTCAAAAAAGTGGCTTAAAGCCCGTAATATAAGGCTTTAAGCCACTTTTTAGCAACCATTTTGTCTACTATGCCAAAAAATAAACCGCTTGTAAAATAAGGCTTCTTTTTCAGAAAATTTGCATTTTGTCTACATGCCAAAATGCAAATTTTTTTAGATATATTACCGCTTGCGATTATTGATTCATCAGCGAGAAACGTAAAAACTCAACGAAGTGATCCGCCCAATGCATTTCATGGTGGATTTCATTTGCCATGATTTTCAACCGAACGTTATCCAGCGGATGACCTGTTCGCAGCAAGGCTTGATAGTAGTGAAGCGTACAGTCAATATAAGCCTGATTCATATTCGAAATAAAATGTGAATCCACTTCGTCGCCTTCATTTGTTCCCACTTGAATAAACACTTTGCTTGAACGATTGAGCGGGTGAGTATGAATAAATTCCATAAAGGCAGGCTCGCTAAACCATGAGGCAAGGGAAAATACGCCTAAATGACCGAATACTTCAGGATATTCCGCACCCATATAGGCGGTAATAATACCGCCCATTGAGCTGCCGGCAAGCAAGGTATGTTCCCGATCACGTTTGGTACGGTAGTGCTGATCGATAAAAGGTTTTACTGTTTCCACCACCCATCGCCCATACGCCATACCGTAACCACCCGCATTTTGGGTTTCAGGGGTAGAACCCGTATCTGTCCGCCACGGACCGTATTCATCAAGGCGATCAGGTCCTGCATTATCAATGCCGACAATGATCATCTTTGGAAACTCTTTGTGATGCTTAATAGTCGGTATAACCTTCCATGAATAGCCGGAGTAAGATTCCTTACTGTAAAAAACATTTTGCCCATCGTGCATATACAGCACAGGATAATGCCCGGCTTCTTCTCGATAGCCTTTAGGTAGAAGAACTCGAATTCGGCGTTGTTGGTTCAGGTAAGGGACATTCAAATAATGCTCTCGCATTTCAAGAAAATAATACTGTAAGGGATCTCTGCTCATATTTTTATTTATTTTTTAATACTACAAGATGGCGTTCGCCAATTAATTCCGGCACCGATAATTTAATTACATCGATTAATTCGATAGGTTGGTTTACTTCAGCAAGCTCTTCCTGCTGATATTGCCCTTTTAACGCATAGAAACAGCCGTTTGTATTCGGTAAGTGATGACACCAATTAACCATGTCACTTAATGACGCAAAAGCCCGGCTTAGTACGCCGTCAAATTGCTGTTCTTGATACTCTTCAACCCGACTTAATACAGGAGTCACATTAGTCAGTTTTAGCTCACGAATCGCATTTTTGATAAAAGTAATGCGTTTGCCTAAGCTATCCAACAACACAAACTGTTTATCCGGGTTGGCGATTGCAAGAGGAATTCCCGGTAAGCCCGGCCCCGTCCCTACATCAATAAAGCGTTGCCCTTGTAAATGTCGGCTTACCACAAGGCTGTCCATAATATGCTTAACCAACATTTCATCGGGATTACGCACAGAGGTGAGGTTATATGCTTTGTTCCATTTATCTAACAATTGCACAAAACCCACTAACTGTGCTTTTTGTTGTTCAGTTAAATTTATTTCTGCTTGGGCTAACAAGCGGTCTAATTTTTCTAACATTTTGCAAATTCTATTTTAGTTTAGTCGTTCTAATGCTTTTTGGGATTGCTTTAATATGTCGTCCCATATTGGGGAATTATCGTCATTAGTAATATTTTCAATGGTTAATCGATAAAATTTTCTTGCTTGGGGAATATTTTTTAACGTTCCAATGCCTTTTTCATACATTTCTGCCAGTTTGAAAGTACCTGTTGGAGAAGATTTATACCATCCATAATAGAGATCATAGTAATGAAAAGCCTCTTTTTCATTTTTATTCACTCCACTTAAACCTTCCTCGTAGATTCTAGCAAGACTTAATAACGTTTCTTCCCAATAAAAAGCACCATTTATAGAATCAATTCTCTTCAGAACCCGTATTGATAAATCGCCTTTTCCTTGTTTTAAATAAAGGCGGCTTAGCTCGATATTGGCTTTTGCAGATTTATGGTGTTTAACATCAACTTCAACGAGTTTTTCATAGTAGTAGATTGCTTTATCAAGATCCTTATTAACGCCTGCACCGTTTTTATATGTTTCAGCGAGATATTCCAAAGCTTCAATCGACCCAAAATCAGCCGCCTTTTCCAACCAAACCATTCCTTTAGAACTATCCTCAACAACATATTCCCCTGTCCAATAGATGAATCCTAAATAATACATTGCATACGTTGCATTATAAGAATTACCCTCTTTTGCCTGTTCTTCTAATAGTTGAATTGCGTGAGGAATATCTCCTTTATCAAAGGCTCGATAAGCTTCCGAAATTTTATCAGAACTCATTTCGCTTGCTCCTATATAAGTCGAATATAAAAAGCAGTATAGAATAAATATTCGACTTATATAATTCATTTATAATTCCCCTCGTTTCAACATCCCTTGCTTTTTCAAATTCACAAGAAGAATGGAAATAGCCGCAGGAGTAATGCCTGAAATACGGCTGGCTTGCCCGATAGACACCGGGCGGTGTTGCATCAGCTTCGCTCGTACTTCGTTAGACAGGCTTTCCACTTTGTCGTAATCAAATTCAGCGGGAATTTGCGTGTTTTCGTGGCGTTTGTGGCGTTCGATCTCTTGTTGTTGATGTTCGATATAGCCTTGATATTTAATCGAAATTTCTACTTGCTCAGCGGCTTCTTTGTCTTCAATCGCAGGGGCAAAAGGTGAAATTTGAGTTAAGGCTTCGTAAGTCACTTCAGGGCGACGAATTAAATCTTCACCGCTCGCTTCACGGGCGAGTGGGCTGTTTAATAACGCATTCACTTCCGCAAGGTTTGCCATTTGTAAGTGTGCCCAAGTCTGTTTTAAGCGAGCTTTCTCTTTTTCGATGTTTTCCATCTTCTCGTTAAAACGTGTCCAACGCGCTTCATCAATTAAGCCAAATTGATGAGCAATCGGCGTTAAACGGGCATCGGCGTTGTCTTCACGCAACAACAAGCGGTATTCCGCACGGGAAGTAAATACACGGTACGGTTCTTTGGTGCCTAAGGTGCAGAGATCATCTACCAATACACCTGTATATGCTAAATCACGGGTCGGGAACCACGCTTCTTTACCTTGTACTTGTAAACCGGCGTTAATCCCTGCCAATAAACCTTGTGCCGCCGCTTCTTCGTAGCCCGTTGTGCCGTTAATTTGTCCGGCAAAGAATAAGCCGTCAATCGCTTTGGTTTCCAGTGTCGGCTTCAGATCACGCGGGTCGAAATAGTCGTACTCAATCGCATAACCCGGTTTGATAATACGGGTATTTTCTAATCCCTTCATCGAGTTTACGATCCCCATTTGCACATCAAACGGCAAACTGGTTGAAATACCGTTTGGATAAACTTCAATGGTGGTTAAGCCTTCCGGTTCAAGGTAGATCTGATGGCTATTGCGATCGCTAAAACGCATGACTTTATCTTCGATCGATGGACAGTAGCGTGGACCGATCCCTTCGATAACCCCAGTGTACATCGGACTACGATCTAAACTATTACGGATCAAATCGTGGGTTTGTTCGTTAGTATGTGTGATGTAACACGGAATTTGACGAGGGTGTTGCTCAACGGATCCCATAAACGACATTACAGGTAAAACATCGTCACCGTGCTGTTTTGCTAAAACATCAAAATTGATCGTGCGGGCATCTAAACGTGGCGGTGTACCCGTTTTTAAACGATCAACACGCAAATTAAGATCGCGTAAACGATCAGCCAACATCGTTGCTGCCGGATCGCCCGCTCGTCCACCTGCGTAGTTATCTAAACCTATATGGATCTTACCCGCCAAGAAAGTACCTGCTGTTAAGATCACAGCTTTCGCTTTAAAGGTTAAGCCCATTTTGGTTACTGCACCGACCGCACGATTGTTTTCAACCAAAATATCGACCACTTCTTGTTGGAAAATATCTAAATTCGGTTGATTTTCTAATGCGGTACGCACCGCTTGGCGATAAAGCACACGGTCTGCCTGTGCGCGAGTGGCTCGAACCGCTGGGCCTTTTGAACTGTTTAAGGTACGAAACTGAATCCCGGCTTTGTCTGTGGCTGTAGCCATCAAACCGCCCATCGCATCAATTTCTTTAACCAAATGACCTTTGCCGATCCCGCCAATCGCAGGATTACACGACATTTGTCCTAACGTATCCACATTGTGAGTTAACAGTAGGGTTTTTAAACCCATACGCGCAGGGGCTAGTGCCGCTTCCGTCCCGGCGTGCCCACCGCCGACGACAATTACATCGTATATTTCACGATAAATCATGTTATTGCCTTGATAAAAATTCTGTTTATAAACGAAAAGTCGTCTATTCTACCTGAAAAAATGAGGATCTGAAAAAAGGTTTTGATCTGATTTTATTTGAGATCGTCGATCGTTAAAAGTAAAAGATCTATTTATATAAAGATCTTTATTATAGTTATTATTAGGTTGCTGCTTTGGAGTGAATAACTTAAAAAAGCAAATATAAATCAAAGAGTTAGAGAGGATCTAATTTTGTAAAATTCTTGAATAGGATAATGATCTAACCTGTGGATAAATAGCTTAGTTATCCACAGTTATTAATTTTTTAGAAGTTATTCAAGAATAGATCTCAAGATAAAAACAAGAAAATAGAGAGTTATCCACAGATTAAAGAGAATGAAAAATCATCACTTAGCCAAGGCTTGATTGATTTCATCACGAAACTGCTGTGCCTTCGTCCCCAAAATAACATGAACGTTGTGGTTCACTTCCAATACATCCAATGCGCCTAATTCAATGAGTTTTGCTTTATTGATTTGGCTAAGATCGTTAACGGCTACACGTAAACGTGTCATACAAGCTTCAACGGATACAATATTTTGTGCTGAGCCTAATGCAGTTACCAGTTCATTTGTATTATGTGACATAAATTAATCTCCTATTGATATAAAATTGAGCGCAATAGTCTAATCTCTTTCATTTAAACTGCTAGGTGATTTTGATAGATTTACATAATTTGTGATTTAATTCACAAATCAAACGGTAGATCGTTTTCTTTTCTCAAAAAAACCATACAATTTTATTGAATATTGACAAGGAAAAACGTCTATGCAGCAGCGCCAACAACTTATCTTAAAATATATCGAAACCTATCATGAGGCTTCTGTTCAAGAGCTTGCAAATCATCTCAATGTCTCTTTGGAAACCATTCGTCGTGATTTAAACAAAATGGCAAAGGAAGGGCTTTTATATCGTACTCATGGTGGTGCGGTCAGCCATAAAAATCGAGACATTGGGCGCTCTTTTGATGCTCGCCGTCGAATGAATAGTGACGTGAAAAAATCCATTGCAGAAAATGCGTTAGAACACTTTTTTGAAGGGGCGGTGATTGGTTTGGATGCGAGCTCAAGCAGTTGGAATTTTGCGCAATTATTACCAGACTTACCTTGTACCGTTGTCACCAGTTCAATGCATAATATTCGAGCACTAGCCAATAAAACCAGTATTGAAATCATTGCAACGGGCGGAGTTTATTCAGCGAAATATGATGCGTTTTACGGATCGCTGTCAGGTCATTTGCTTTCTCGATTAAACATTGATATTGCGATTTTTTCTTGCACCGGTATTGCTGACGGTGTGATTTGGGAATCTAATGAAATGAATGCGATAGCCAAACGAAAAATGTTAGCGGCAAGTAAGAAAGTGTTTTTATTGGCGGATACCAATTTTTACTGGAGTTGATTTGAGTTGAGTCATAAAAATCCCCTTAACTGGTTGGTTTAAATAAATGACGGGGATATTTTGCAACTTCTTGACAATGAAAAAAGTTTTTTTACCAAGTTTGTAC
>JBGXMX010000012.1:0-6328 GCA_041809245.1 Glaesserella sp. | reverse complement strand
ACCTCTAGAGAGATGTCTAGAGGTTTGTCAGCGGTCTGACGCCCTAGTGATTCACTAGGGCGTTATCTTTTTCATTGATATACAAGCGCTCAAAATATTGGCTTTTTTTGCAAAACTTACCCGCCACCTTTACGACAGCAGTAATCAAACCAAGATGTAGGCAAAATACGTTTTAAATACCAAAATAGTTTGCTCGGAAAAGTTACTTGATAACGAGCTTTCGGTTTTTTTACACTTAATGCGTGTAAGCAAACTTCGGCACAAGCCGTTGCCGGCAAGGTGAAGGGGTTGGCATTGCCCTTAGTATTTAAACGGGCAAGTTGTTTTTTATAAGCCTGTTGATGGAAAGAACCTTCGATATCAATGTATTGCTCCAGTTTTTTTACCGAATTTGGGCGGAAGCGGCTTTGAATCGGGCCGGGTTCAATCAGGATCACATTGATGTTTGAACCGTATAACTCATGGCGCAAAGTATCCGCCATGCCTTCTAAAGCAAACTTAGTGCTGTTATAAGCACCACGAAAATGCATCGCAGCAAAGCCTAAAATACTGCTATTGATCAGAATCCGCCCATGGTTTTGGCGGCGGAAAATTTTAAGGGCGTAATTCATCACTTCCCATGCACCAAAGACATTGGTTTCAAAAATCTCACGTAATGCCTCTCGCGGAATATCTTCTACCGTACCGGGCTGACCATAGCCTGCATTGCAAAAAACGGCATCTAGGTGATTGCCTTGTTGTGCGATATAGTCAAACACTTGTGCAATTTGGGATGAGTCCGTGACATCCAACTGAACGCACTCGAATCCTTCGTATTGTAAACGTTTAACATCTTCTAATCGGCGGCAGCTTGCAATCACTCGCCAGCCGTTCTGTTTTAATAAATGTGCCGTGGCATAGCCAATGCCGGAGGAACAGCCTGTAATCAAGATCGTTTTCATCTTAAAGTTTCTAATTGATTTAACCACACCAAGAAATCTTTCGGTGCCATAAAGCCTGTAACACGGGCTTGGGTCAGCTCTTTGCCTGTTTCATCAAAAAATAAGATGGTTGGCAAGCCCAGTATATGAAACTGTTTCATCAGTTCGGTATTTTGTGCGGAATTATGGGTCATGTCGATTTGTAACAGTTGCATTTCGGCTAATTTTGCCGCTACTTGCGGATCGCTAAAAGTTTCCCGCTCAAACTCTTTACACGCCACACACCAATCCGCATAAAGATCGAGCATCGTTTTTTTGCTCGGATGAAGAGCTAACTGTTGTTGCAGTTCCGCCAACGAGCTAATGCGGGTAAATGCAGTATGTGACTGAGTAGCGGTTAGATTTGAATGCCAAAAGAGATCGGTCCAAGGTTTTAAACTGAAGACCATGACGGCGAAGACCAATACACGGGCTAATTTCCCGAATAAACCTTGTGCGGGAAGCTGTTGGTAAAGCCAAATGAGAAATGCCAGTGCGAGCGTTGACCACATCAACATTTCATAAGCAGGGAAGACCCTTGCCAGTAAAAATACCGGTAAGGCTAACATTACAAAACCAAACAGCGTTTTGACTTTGAGCAGCCACTCGCCGGATTTCGGTAAAATTTGATTGCCGAATAAGGTAATCAACATTAACGGTAGCCCCATTCCGAGAGCAAGCAAATAGAGGGCTACACCGCCGGTGAGCAAATCACCGCTTTGTGCGACATACAATAAAGCGCCCGAAAGGGGAGCGGATGTGCAGGGAGAGGCGACTAAACCTGCGATCATCCCCATGATAAATACACTGACAAAATCTCCCCCTTGTTGCTGTTGGCTAAGTTGGTTCAGTTTTTGCTGCCAACGATGGGGAAGTTGTAGTGTGAAGAAACCGAACATCGACAGTGAAAGCAAGATAAATAATATCGCCAACCCGATTAAAACCGCAGGGCTTTGCAGTGCGATTTGGAACGGCAAGCCGATGGCGGCAACGGTTAAGCCAAGCAGGGTATAAGTCAGTGCCATGCCCTGAACATAACTCAAACTCAGCAAGGCAGCCCGCAGGCTGTTCGGACGTTGTTGTTTGCCAATCACAATCGCAGACAGAAGCGGCAACATCGGCAAAACGCAAGGAGTAAAGGCAAGCCCAAGTCCGAGTACGAAAAAACCACAAGAGCGAAAATCCGTTGTGTATCAGCGATGTCGTACTTGCTTGCGTTGGGGAAGCGGTCTGTTTTTCAGAAATTTTTGCAAAATTTTTCGTAGAATCGACCGCTTGTAATGCAATAGGGAGATTTACCGTTTCAGGCGGGTAGCAAAATCCTTTGGTGCAGCCTTGATAACGAACGGTTAGCTGCGGATTCTCGCCTTTAACGGCTATCGAAAGCGTGACGGGTAACTCGTGGCGGAAAATTTCAACCCGCCCGAAAAATTCATCATCATACTCCTGTGCCGGCGGTAGGGAAATCGGAGACAGTTCAAGCTGTTGCCCACTGATAGCGAGCTCTTTTTTATACAAATAGTAACCGTCGGCAATTTGCCAGTGAAGCATTAATTGGTGACCTGATTGTTGATAAGAGAAAATAAAGGCTTCTTGGCTGCTTAAAAATTTCGGCGAAGTATTGAAAAAATTCGCCCACGTCGGCAAGGCGATGATGAAACTCAGCAACAAAGCAATAACACGCATAATAACCACTCGAAGACAAAACAGTCTCGCCATTGTAATACAAATTGTGAAAGGGTAGCAAAGAAAGCCTGAAATCACGAAAATTTACGAAATAGCACTTGCATAACTATGCAATAAAATTTAGTATCTATTCAGTTTTTAGCGATGTACAGGATTTTACACGAATGGCAATTCGTATTAGTAACGTCAATTTTTTTTATGGCTCAAGCCAAGCTCTGTTTGATATTAATTTAAATATTGAAAAAGGCGATACGGTGGTGTTGCTTGGTCCAAGCGGTGCGGGGAAAAGTACCCTTATCCGTACCCTTAATTTAATGGAAGTACCGCAAACAGGTACCCTTAAAATTGCAAATCATCAGTTTGATCTCTCTGCAAAAGCAGACAGTAAGCAAGTCAGCCTATTGCGCCGTGAAGTGGGCATGGTATTCCAGCAGTATCATTTGTGGCCGCATTTAACGGTGATGCAAAATTTAATTGAAGCCCCGATGAAAGTATTAGGCTTAAGCAAGGAATCTGCCGTCGAACGGGCAAAAGGCTTATTGGCCCGCTTACAATTGGCGGAATTTGCCGAGCGTTTCCCTCTGCATTTATCTGGCGGTCAACAGCAGCGGGTTGCAATTGCCCGTGCATTGATGATGCAGCCGCAGGTATTATTATTTGACGAACCGACAGCGGCGTTAGACCCTGAAATTACATCTCAAGTGGTTGATATTATTAAAGAATTACAAAACACTGGCATTACGCAGGTGATTGTAACCCACGAGGTTGCGGTGGCACGTAAAGTGGCAACCAAAGTGGTGTATATGGAAAAAGGCAAAATCATTGAGCAAGGCGATGCGCAATGCTTTGAGCAGCCGAAAACCGCACAATTTGCACACTATCTTTCTCATTCAGGTTAATTGAGGTACACATAATATGAAAAAATTACTTTTAGCGTCCGCCATTGCAATGGCAGCTTTTTCAGCGCAAGCAAACCAAACGATTACTTTTGCAATGGAGCCAAGCTATCCGCCGTTTGAATTAACCAATGAAAAAGGCGAGATCATCGGTTTTGATGTGGATGTGGCAAACGCGATCTGTAAAGAAATCCAAGCAACTTGCCAGTTCAAAGCGCAATCTTTTGATGCATTGATCCCAAGTTTAATTAAAGGTCGCGGTGGTTTTGATGCGGCGATTTCAGCCATTGATATTACGGAAGCACGTGCAAAACAAGTAGCGTTTTCCGCTCCATACTATGAAAGCTCCGCCAGTTTTATCGCAGTAAAAGGTAAAGTGGACTTAGCAAGCGCAAAAACCATCGGTGTACAAAACGGTACTACCTATCAACAATATGCGAATAACGAAGCAAAACAGTATACAGCCAAATCCTACGCCAGCTTACAAGATGCAATCTTAGATCTTAAAAACGGACGTATTGACTTAATTTTCGGCGATACCGACGTATTAAGAGCAATGTTTGATAAAAATCCTGAATTGGCATTTGTCGGCGAACGTGTGACCGATAAACGTTATTTCAACAACGGTTTGGGTATCGCAGTCAATAAATCCAATACGGCGTTAGTCGAAAGCTTAAATAAAGGTATTGCGGCAATTAAACAAAACGGCGAATACCAAAAAATCTATGATAAATGGATGACTAAATAATCTTTATGTTTTTTGATTATCTTCCTTTAATGTACACCGCAACCCTAATGACCTTAGGGTTAGCGGTTTGTTCGTTATTACTCGGGCTTCTTTTGTCCATGCTGTTTGTGACGTTAGAAACCAGCAAATGGCGCTGTATCAGCAAGCCGACGGCCGTTGCGATTACCTTATTACGCGGTTTGCCCGAAATTTTGGTGGTCTTTTTGATCTATTTCGGTGCGCCCGAAGTGATTGAGCTGGTCACAGGTACTTATGTCGAATTAGGGCCTTTTGGCTGCGGCGTGGTTGCGCTGTCGATTATTTTTGCCGCTTATGCATCCCAATCTTTACGTGGTGCGATTCAGGCTATTCCCGCAGGACAGTGGGAATCGGGTGCCGCCCTTGGGCTTAGTCGGGGCTATACCTTTGTTCATATTATTATGCCGCAAGTATGGCGACACGCATTGCCGGGATTGAGTAATCAATGGTTGGTATTACTGAAAGACACCGCACTGGTATCACTTATCGGCGTACACGATATTATGCGTCAAACAGAATTAATCAATACCAATACTCACCAGCCGTTTACGTGGTATAGCTTTGCGGCGTTAATTTATCTCGGCGTGACTTTAGTCAGCCAAGTGATTATTCGTAAACTGGAATGGCGTTTTACCCGTTTTGAAAGAGGGCTCAGCTAATGTGGACAGAATATTTAGCCACCATCGCCCAAGGGATCCCGACCAGTTTATTGCTGACATTTGTTGCGTTAATTATTGCCTTTGTCTTATCAATCGGGCTGACCTTTGTACTTTCAATGGACAACCCTATTGCAAAAGGCGCCGTCAAACTGTTTCTAACGGTCTTTACCGGTACACCGCTGTTAGTTCAATTTTTCCTGATCTACGCAGGGCCGGGGCAATTTCAGTGGATTGTAGAAAGTCCGCTGTGGTCGTTACTCTCTAATGCATGGTTCTGTGCGATGTTAACTCTTGCGTTAAACAGTGCGGCTTACACCACCGTATTATTTCACGGGGCGGTCAAAGCCATACCCAAAGGGCAGTGGGAAACCTGTGCTGCACTGGGTTTAAGCCGTGTGCAAACGCTCAAAATTCTCGTGCCTTATGCCTTAAAGCGTGCGCTGCCTTCTTACAGTAATGAGATAATCTTGGTTTTTAAAGGCACATCTTTGGCTTCCACTATTACGATTATGGATATTATGGGTTATGCCCGCCGTTTATACGGCACTGAGTACGATGCGTTAACCATTTACGGTTTGGCGGGAGTGGTTTACCTCGTGATTACGGGCTTAATGACTTTGATTTTACGTAAAGTAGAACACAAAGTGCTTGCCTTTGAACGCCTAGAAAGTCATCAATAATTCAACAAGCGGTCTGAATTTGCAAAAAAATTGCAAAACAAGACCGCTTGTTTCGCCAAATAAGATTCAAGGGTTCTCAACTTCACGATTTTCCGCTATCCTTTATATATCTTTTATATATCTTTTCCTAAAAATACCTTGCAACTGCCATTACCGATTCATCAAGTAGAGGATGATACCTTTGACAACTTCTATGCGGAAAATAGCTTACTGCTGTTGGATTCGCTTCGTCACAATTTTGACGATGTGCAACAGCCGTTTTTCTATATTTGGGGCGGTAAAAGCAGCGGTAAAAGCCATCTCTTAAAGGCTATTTGTAACCATTATTTACTGAATCAACGCTCATCCAGTTATATTCCGTTGGATAAATCACACTACTTCGCCCCAACGGTATTGGATAACGCCGAGCAACTGGATGTTGTTTGTCTTGATAACTTACACGCCGTAGCCGGTGATGAAGAGTGGGAAAAGGCGATTTTTGATCTGTTTAACCGTATTCGGGAGCAGCAAGGGCTATTTACCCAAGGTCAGAAAACATTATTGGTGATCAGTGCCGATTGCCCACCCCATCAACTCGCCATCGCATTACCCGATCTTCGCTCCCGCTTAACATGGGGAGAAGTATATCGCCTCAATGATTTGAATGACGAACAGAAACGTACGATTTTACAACGCTATGCTT
>JBGXMX010000011.1:0-3071 GCA_041809245.1 Glaesserella sp. | reverse complement strand
GAAAGTGCGGAACGTTTGGCTCGTTTAAACAAATATAAAGAGTTGCTTGAACAGGATGGTATTTCTGCTGAAGAATTGGCCGTATTACTCGGTAGTGCGGGTGAGCGTAAAAAACGTGAACCAAAAGCCCCTCGCCCTGCAAAATATCAATTTGTAGATGAAAACGGTGTAACAAAAACTTGGACAGGTCAAGGTAGAACGCCAAAAGTATTACAACAAGCTTTAGATGCAGGTAAATCATTAGCGGATTTTGAAATCTAATTATTTAATATCAGATTATTTAAAGAGAATTCGTTGCGGCGAATTCTCTTTTTCCATTTATAAAGAAAAATCTATGATTGAAAATAAAATTTTATTAACGGAATGTCCTGATGATACAGGATTAGTCGCTAAAATCACCAATATTTGCTATAAACATCAACTGAATATTGTCAAAAATAGCGAGTTTGTAGACAGTGATACGCGTCGATTTTTTATGCGCACGGAATTGCAAGGTATTTTCAACGACCATACACTACTTGCCGATTTGCAATTTACTTTACCTCAAGGTTCAAGTTATAAATTAGTGGCTCAAAAACGCAAACGCATTGTTATTTTGGTAACGAAAGAAGCTCATTGTTTAGGCGATATTTTAATGAAAACCTATTATGGCGGTTTAGATGTTGAAATTGCGGCAGTGATTGGAAACCACGATACATTACGTAGTTTGGCAGAGCGTTTTGATGTACCGTTTCATTTAGTTAGTCACGAAGGTCTTAGTCGTGTCGAACACGACCAGCTGTTGGCTGAAAAAATTGATGAATATGCGCCGGATTATATTGTGCTGGCAAAATATATGCGTGTGTTAAATCCGGAATTTGTGGCGAAATATCCGAATCGGGTAATTAATATTCACCATTCGTTTTTACCCGCATTCATTGGTGCCAAACCTTATCAGCAAGCTTATGAAAGAGGGGTTAAAATTATCGGTGCAACGGCACATTTTATTAATAATGAATTGGATCAAGGTCCGATTATTATGCAAAATGTGATTAATATCGATCACACCTATACGGCGGATGCGATGATGCGAGCTGGACGTGATGTTGAAAAAACCGTGTTAAGCCGCGCATTGGAATTAGTCCTTGCTGATCGTGTCTTTGTTTATCAAAATAAAACGGTTGTGATGTAAAGGAAAGATGGCGCTCGTTTATAAACGAGTGCCTGCATGAAACGGTGAGAAATCTTTGGCACACGTTGAAAACGTGCGCCATCAGGGGCAGCGAAGTTCATGTTGAAAACGTGCATTATCTAAGTTTTATCATCTTCGCAATTGCAAAATTTTATTGAAAATAGACCGCTTGTATTACTAAATTATGATGAAACTTGTTGAAATATTTACGGACGGATCTTGTTTAGGAAATCCCGGAAAAGGCGGGATCGGTATTTTATTGCGCTACCAAGGCAGAGAAAAACAGATAAGCCAAGGTTATTTGCTTACAACAAATAATCGCATGGAACTTCTTGCCGTCATTGAAGCTCTAAATGCGTTAAAAGAGCCGTGCCGAGTGCAATTACATAGCGATAGCCAATATATGCAAAACGGTATCCAAAAATGGATTTTTAATTGGAAAAAAAACAACTGGAAAACAAGTGATAAAAAGCCGGTGAAAAACCAAGATTTATGGATAGCATTAGATAATGCGATTCAGCGTCACCAAGTTGAATGGCAGTGGGTTAAAGGCCATTCGGGACATTATGAAAATGAAATTTGCGACCAACTGGCAAAACAAGGTGCCAATAACCCTACTTTAGAAGATAGCGGCTATCTTCCTACCATTCCTTAATTTTGCATTTCGTGACATAGATCACAAATGTAAATTCTTATCTTGACAATATGTTGACATAGCTCTTGATAGTGTTATGATGTTTTCAATCCATTTTTAATTTCAATTTTGATTAATTCACTTCAAATTGAACGTTAAAAAAGAAACACTGTGATAGTTTGGATTTGTTGTACTGAACTTGAACAATTCATTTGAAACACAACACCGTTAAGGAGTCTATTATGACTAATCACTTTGAACATAATGAATCTCGCCGTGGCTTTATGAAATTAGTTGCAGGAGTTGGTGCGGGTCTTGCGTTCTCCGGTTCTCTTGGTACTTTTACTGCAAAAGCTTATGCAGCGCCGGCAAAAGGTTCAACCATTGAAGCGGGTATTGCGTATCCGATTTCAACCGGTTTTGACCCGATGAGCTCAACAGGTGCGTCATCTATGGCGGCTAACCTTCACATTTTTGAAGGTTTGGTGGATTTACACCCGGCGACTCGTCAACCATACTTAGCCCTTGCCGCTAAAGAACCTGAAAAAGTGGATGATGTGACTTACCGTGTTACTTTACGTGACGGTGCGGTATTCCACAATGGTACACCGGTTACCACCGCTGATCTTGTATACTCATTCGAGCGTGTATTAGACCCGAACACCAAATCACTCTTTGCACAATTCATTCCGTTTATTCAATCAGTGAAAGCGGTTGACGACAAAGTAGTCGAATTCAAATTGAAATATCCGTTTGCGTTATTCAAAGAACGTTTAACCATCATCAAAATCGTACCGAAAGCATTAATTGAATCACAAGGTCAATCCGCCTTTGATGCAAATCCTATCGGTACCGGTCCGTATAAATTCGTATCAGCGGTAAAAGATGACCGTATCGTGTTTGAAGCCAACCCGGCTTACACCGGTCCGTATCCGGCAACCGTTGAAAAAATGACATGGTTCTTACTTTCTGACGATGCGGCACGTGTTGCGGCTCAAGAGTCAGGCCGTGTACAAGCGATTGAAAACGTACCTTACTTAGATGCGGATCGCTTAAAACGTAAAGCGTCAGTAGAATCCGTCCAATCATTCGGTTTAATCTTCTTAATGTTTAACTGTGAAAAAGCACCGTTTAACAATAAGAAAGTACGTCAAGCGTTACAATATGCGATCGATACGCAAAAACTCGTGGATGTCGTATTCTTAGGTAATGCGAAACCGGCAACCTCTTATGTTCAAGACTCTCACCCGGATTATGTGAAAGCGT
>JBGXMX010000010.1:0-3634 GCA_041809245.1 Glaesserella sp. | reverse complement strand
GGGTTGTTACAAGAGCCTGCCGCAGTACTGCATGAGCGCCTATACACTAAAAAAGAAGAATTGGAAGCCAAAGGCTTACATGCCGTACCGTTAAAATTAGTACATATCAATAAATGTCCGATTCTTGCACCGGCAAAAACGTTGCTGCCGGAAAATGCGGCGCGTTTAGGCATTGATCGCCCGTTTTGTTTGGCAAACTTAAAGCAACTCAAAGCACACAAAGCCTTGCTGAGAGAAAAGGTCATTGAAATTTTTAGCGAAGAGCGTACTTTTGAGAAAAGCGATAATGTAGAAACTACGCTATACGATGGTTTTTTTTCACCTGCCGATAAAAATAATATGGCAATTTTGCGTTCTTTGAAACCTGAAGAATTGGCTCACCACGGTTTGAAATTTGCCGATCCTCGTATTGAAGCATTGTTGTTTCATTACCGTGCAAGACACTATCCTGAAACCTTATCGCGGGCAGAGCAGGTACGTTGGCAGAAATATTGTTATCAACAAATAGAGCAAAAAGGTGAAGCGTTCGAGCAGTCTATGGAAGAGTTAGGGCTTCGCCATCAACAAGAGCCGGAAAAATTGGCGTTGCTTACTGAATTAGCCCGCTATGCAGAACAGCTATCACAGCCTTTGTCATTTAATACTCCTTCACAAACAACACATGACGGGTTGTTAGATTCCGTTAATCTGATCGCCAAAGCAGATCAAGATAAAAAAGCAAAATTTAAGGCGTTAGGTGCGCTATTGAACTCCTCTGAATGTAAATAATCAACATTTATTTAACATATTTGTAACAAATTGGTGCAAGTTTGTGTAAAATAGTCGGGAAAATGCAGTGGCTGGAATTTAAAGGAGCCGCCACTGCATTGCTTTGTCTGTTTAGGGGGAATTATGCAATATCAAGTCCAAAAGCCCGAAGTTGGGCATAAAATTATATTAAATGCGGACGGTGCTTTAACCGTACCCAATGATCCGATTATTCCGTTTATTGAAGGAGACGGTATCGGAGTGGATGTTACACCTGCCATGCGAACTGTTATTGATGCTGCGGTAGCAAAAGCCTATGGCGGGGAACGTAAAATCGAGTGGCTGGAAATTTATGCCGGGGAAAAAGCTAATCGGCTTTATGGCGAAAATACATGGCTGCCTGATGAAACGATGGCGTTGATAAAAGAGTATCACGTAGCAATTAAAGGCCCGCTGATGACGCCTGTAGGCGGCGGAATTCGTTCTCTGAATGTGGCAATGCGCCAAGGATTGGATTTATATAACTGTTTACGACCTATTCGCTATTATCAAGGCACACCAAGCCCTGTGAAGCATCCTGAGCTGATTGATATGGTGATTTTCCGTGAAAATTCCGAAGATATTTATGCGGGAATTGAATGGCTTGCAGGTTCAGCCGAAGCCGATAAAGTCATTTCGTTTTTACAAAATGAAATGGGGGTTAACAAAATCCGCTTTGCTCAAGATTGCGGCATAGGGATTAAGCCTGTTTCAAAAGAAGGTACTCAGCGTTTGGTTCGTGCGGCTTTACAATATGTGATTGATAATGATCGCAAATCTCTGACCTTAGTGCATAAAGGTAATATTATGAAATTTACCGAAGGGGCATTTAAAGAGTGGGGCTATCAAGTTGCCAAAGAGTTTGGTGCAGAACCTATTGATAACGGACCGTGGCACAAGTTGAAAAATCCTAAAACCGGACGTGAAATTATCATTAAAGACAGTATTGCCGACGCTTTCTTGCAAGAAATTTTGTTACATCCGACGGATTATGATGTGATTGCAACGTTAAATCTGAATGGCGATTACATTTCCGATGCACTGGCGGCTCAAGTCGGGGGGATTGGGATTTCACCGGGGGCAAATATTGGTTTTGAAGCCGCCATTTTTGAGGCGACACACGGTACTGCGCCTAAAATAGCAGGGCAAAATAAAGCCAATCCGGGGTCTATTATTTTAAGCGGTGAAATGATGTTGCGTCATTTAGGTTGGGTTGAAGCTGCGGATTTAGTAGTCAGTGCCGTGTCTAAAACGATCGCAAATAAAACTGTGACATTTGATTTCGCCGAAACCCTTGAAGGTGCGATATTACGTTCAACTTCTGATTTCGCTCAAGATATTGTCGCAAATATGTAATGTAATAAAATATCTTGTTGTATTATTGACCGTCTATCAGCTATTTTGGTAGGCGGTTTTTGTTATGGTAAAGTTATTAGCAAAATTTTGTGACATTGTTAACAAATTGTAAAAAAATAAGTTTGTTCTCTAGTTGTTTTTGCTATGATGATACTATTCTCAGGAATACCTATTATTTTTTGATGTGGAGCTTGTATGTCTTTTTTAAGTAATTACCGTGCGCAAGTTGAAGAGCGTGCAAAACAAGGTATTGTGCCATTACCTCTAAATGCGGAGCAGACCGCTGAATTGGTGGAATTATTAAAAAATCCGGTTGCAGGAGAAGAAGCGTTTTTGCTTGAACTTTTTGAAACAAGAATTCCTGCCGGGGTTGATGAAGCGGCTTATGTAAAAGCTTCTTTCTTATCTGCATTGGCAAAAGGTGATGTAAGCTCTCCGCTGATTTCTGCCGCACATGCCGTTAAACTGTTAGGGACAATGCAAGGCGGTTATAATATCGAGCCTTTACTCAATGCCTTAGATAATCCTGAACTCGCCCCTCTTGCCGCTGACGCACTCTCTTATACGCTTCTGATGTTTGATAATTTCCACGACGTGGCTGAAAAAGCCAAAAGCGGAAATCCGTTTGCGCAGCAGATTTTACAATCTTGGGCTAATGCGGATTGGTTCTTGTCTCGCCCGAAATTAGCGGAAAAATTGACCTTAACCGTTTTTAAAGTTACAGGTGAAACCAATACTGATGATCTTTCACCGGCACAGGATGCGTGGTCTCGTCCGGATATTCCTTTACATGCCTTGGCAATGCTTAAAAACGAACGTGACGGTATCGAACCTGATCAAGCGGGCGTGATTGGCCCGATGAAACAAATTGCGGCACTCAAAGAAAAAGGTTTTCCTTTGGTTTATGTCGGTGATGTTGTAGGCACGGGTTCTTCACGTAAATCGGCAACCAACTCCGTGTTATGGCTAATGGGGGACGATATTCCTTATATTCCGAACAAACGTGGCGGTGGGGTTGTGTTAGGCGGCAAGATTGCACCAATCTTCTTCAATACGATGGAAGATGCGGGGTCGTTACCTATTGAAGTTGATGTCAGCAAATTAAATATGGGCGATGTGATCGACCTTTATCCGTATGCAGGAAAAATCTGCAAACACAATAGCGATGAAGTTCTTGCAGAATTTAGCTTAAAAACCGAAGTATTGTTGGATGAAGTACGTGCCGGCGGGCGTATTCCACTGATTATCGGTCGTGGTTTAACTCACAAAGCCAGAGTTGAGCTTGGTTTGCCGGAAAGTGATGTGTTTGTGAAACCGCAAACGACCTCCGGCGGCAGCAAAGGGTATACGCTGGCGCAAAAAATGGTAGGAAAAGCCTGCGGCGTTGAAGGTATCCGTCCGGGACAATATTGCGAACCGCGAATGACCAGTGTCGGTTCGCAAGATACGACAGGCCCGATGACGCGCGATGAATTAAAAGACCTTGCATGTT
>JBGXMX010000009.1:0-3161 GCA_041809245.1 Glaesserella sp. | reverse complement strand
AGTTTGTATCCTTATATTGTTTAATAATACAAGCGGTCAGTTTCGTGGAAAAATTTGCAAAATTTTAGCCAAATCATACCGCCTGTAATAATGAAATTACCATCCTTTCACCACACCATCTTTGAAGTGTTTTTGAGCTTCTTGGAACACTTCTTCAGTTTGGTATGCTTTCACGAAGTTTTGTACCGCTTCGCTGGCTTGGTTATCTTTACGAGCTACGATTAAGTTTACATAAGGTGAATCTTTATCTTCAACGAATACACCGTGTTCAGTTGTATTTAAACCTACTTGACCTGCGTAAGTGTTATTTACAACGGCTAAATCCACATCATCTAATGCTTTTGCTGCAACAGAAGTATCAACTTCTTGAATTTTTAAGTTTTTCGGGTTTTCAACGATGTCTAATGAAGTAGAGAATAAGTTAGTGTTATCTTTTAACTTAATTAAACCTTGTTTTTCTAATAAAATTAATGCTCGAGCAAGGTTACTTGGGTCATTTGGTACAGCGACCACAGCACCATCTTGTAACTCAGCAACATTTTTGATTTTTTTAGAATAACCAGCTAATGGATACACGAAAGTGTTACCTACGATCACTAAGTTATCTAAACCTTTTGATGAAGAGTCTTTATCCAAATAAGGTTTATGCTGCATTGCGTTTGCATCTAAATCGCCTTTGCTTACCGCTGTATTTGGTAATGCGTAATCATTGAACAATACAAATTCAACTTCTAAACCATATTTTTCTTTTGCAATTTGAGCTGCTTTTTCAGCAACAGTATGCTCAGGACCAGACATTACACCCACTTTGATTTTTTGTGCTTGTGCTGCTGGTGCAGGTGCTGCCGCTGGCGCTTCTGCTTTTTTCTCTTCTTTACAGCCAGTTAATGCTAAAGCAGAAACCACGGCTAAACCTAATAATTTTTTAAAGTTCATAGGAAATCCTCTAGAAAGTTGTGTTTACAAATTAAAAATTAACGATGATCGTAACGTTTTGCGAGATTATCGCCAATCTTTTGGCTAATCATGACAATCGCCACGATAATAATAGTTGCGATCCATTTTACATAGACCATATTACGATGTTCACCGTAACTGATAGCAAGGTTCCCCAAGCCACCGCCACCAACAGCCCCCGCCATTGCCGAGTAGCCGATAAGGGCAACAAGGGTCAGCGTAATGCCATTGATTAAAATAGGTAAAGATTCAGGCAAATAGAATTTTGAAACCACTTGCCAATTGGTTGCGCCCATAGATTTTGCCGCTTCCGTCAAACCACTTGGGATTTCTAAAAGTGCATTTGAGGTTAAACGTGCAAAAAACGGAATCGCAGAAACACTTAACGGCACGATTGCCGCCGTTGTTCCAAGTGTAGTTACCACCAATAAACGAGTAAATGGCAATAATACTACAAGCAAAATGATAAACGGCACAGAACGACCGATATTGATAATGACATCAAGCACTTGATGTAAGCCTTTATGCTCTAAAATTTCGCCTTTACCTGTTAAGAACGCAATAAAGCCAATCGGCATCCCCACAAGTACAGCCAAAGCTGTTGCCACAAAGCCCATGTATAAGGTTTCTAATGTGGACATTGCCACCAATTCCCACATTTTTGGTGTGAGTTCATTGATAAAATCATTCCACATAGCCTAATACCTCAACTTTTACATTATTATCAATCAAATAAAATCTCGCTTCTGAAATGGCATCGTGATTACCTTCTACTTCTGCAATCACAAAGCCAAATTTAACCCCACCGGCATAGTCGATTTGTGACATTAAAATACTAAAATCGATCCCGAATTTCTTAGAAGCATGAGATAACAGTGGTGCATCTACCGAACGCCCTGTAAACTCGAATTTAATAATCGGCTTACTGGTTGGTGTTTGGATTGGAGAAAGCTGATCCATATACTCTTGCGGTAATTCAATATGGAAAGTAGATTGAATAAAACGTTGTGCCAATTCCGTTTTCGGATTAGAGAAAATTTCACTCACCGAACCGCTTTCAACTAATTGCCCTTTATCAATGACTGCAACACGATCGCAAATGCGTTTTACCACTTCCATTTCGTGCGTAATTAATAAGATCGTTAAGCCTAAACGTTTATTAATATCTTTAAGTAATTGTAAGATCGATTGTGTTGTCGCCGGATCTAACGCACTGGTTGCTTCATCACAGAGTAATACTTGCGGATCATTCGCCAGCGCACGAGCGATCGCCACACGTTGTTTTTGACCGCCTGAAAGATTGCTCGGATAGACATCGTGTTTATCCGATAAACCGACCAATTCAAGTAATTCATTCACTTTCTGATGAATCTGCTCTTTCGGCGTATGGTTAAGTTCTAATGACAACGCCACATTCTCAAACACAGTACGAGAAGAGAGCAAATTAAAATGTTGGAAAATCATACTGATTTTACGGCGTGCAAGATTTAACTCTTTTTCTGAGAGTGTTGTTAAATCTTTGCCATCCACAATCACTTGCCCAATCGTTGGGCGTTCTAATAAGTTTACGCAACGAATTAATGTACTTTTACCTGCGCCTGAAGCACCAATAACCCCATAAATTGTGCCTTTGGGTACTTCAAGATTGACATTATCAAGGGCAGTAATTTTTTTGCCCTTGACATCAAACTGTTTGCTGATGTTTTTCAGCTGAATCATAGTTATCTATCCACATTTAATTAAGATCAAAAAATTTCAGGTATTTTAGACGTCTAGATTGCTATGTCAATTCACAAAATGAAATTTTTTTATAACAAAAACGCATATAACATAAAGAAACTTGAATAAATGTTTTATGCTCATACTTTTCAAAACGCTGCAAGGCATGAATACTACGCCTACAATCTGATTATTTGAGCAAAAACCTGCTTAATCTTCTCCAAATCTTTCACCCCTTTTGCAGACTCCACACCTGAATTCAGATCAACGCCTAAACAGCCTTGTTTTAACGCTTGATCAATATTGTCCAAACCAATTCCGCCTGCCAATAACGCTTTGGTTTTGATCTCATTTGGAATCAACGACCAATCAAACACTTCTCCCGAGCCTCCTTGCTTACTGTCTAAGACATAACGTTGAACTAATGGATTTTGTTGAAATTGAGCCTGTGTATTCACAGAAATTGCTTTCCAAATTTGAATTTT
>JBGXMX010000008.1:0-7878 GCA_041809245.1 Glaesserella sp. | reverse complement strand
CCGCTTGTTTTACTACAGTTTCTCTAAATTGGCGACTTTCGCCACAAGCCATTTGATCCCTTGTTGAACAAAGGCAATCTGTAAGCGCGTATGTTCGCCGCTGCCTTCAACATTAATCACGGTGCCTTGCCCGAATTTGGCGTGCCGGACTTTTTGTCCCATTTTCCACTCGGAACCATCGGTCGAACAAGCGCTCGCTTTTGGCGAAAAATTTGCAGCAGGCGTATTCGGTCGTTGGATATTGCCACGCAAACGTACTTCTCTTAAATGTTCCGTCGGTAGTTCGGCGATAAAACGCGAAGGTAGATGGCGCTCTTCCTTGCCGTACAAGCGACGACACTCCGCATAGCTTAAGGTTAATTTCTGTTTGGCTCGGGTAATACCGACATAGGCGAGGCGGCGCTCTTCTTGTAAACGCCCTTCGTCAAAGCTCATACCGCTTGGGAAAATCCCCTCTTCAACCCCGACAATAAACACACGGGGGAACTCAAGCCCCTTGGCGGAATGGAGCGTCATCAGCTCGACATAATCTTGATGAGGCGAAGCTTGTGTCTCGCCTGCTTCAAGGCTGGCGTGAGTAAGAAATGCAGAGAGATCACTCATTTCTTCGGCTTCATCGGGTTTGCTAAATTGGCGGGCAGCCGTCACCAACTCTTCTAAGTTTTCAATTCGGACTTCGCCTTTCTCGCCTTTTTCTTGCTTATACATTTCATACAACCCTGATTTTTTTATTACAAAATCAGTCTGTTCAAACAGAGCCATTTCACCGGTTTCAAACTCAAGGGCATTGATTAATTCAACAAAACGTAATAGCGCACCGGCGGCACGCTGGGAAAACAGTTCTTCCTGAATCGCAACTTGAATCGCTTGCCATAACGTAATTTGGCGTGTTCGGGTCAGTTGACGTAAGGTTTCTAACGTTCGCTCCCCAATACCCCGAGGCGGGGTGTTAATCACACGTTCAAAAGCGGCATCATCTTGGCGGTTTGCCAATAGACGTAAATAAGCCAAAGCATCTTTGATCTCTTGACGTTCAAAAAAGCGCATTCCGCCATAAATCCGATAAGGAATATTGGCTTGAATCAAGGCTTCTTCAATTACCCGTGATTGGCTGTTGCTGCGATAAAGCACCGCACATTGATTTAAATCGCCTTCATCTTGTTTCCATTGTTTGATTTGCGAGGCGATAAAACGTGCCTCGTCCAATTCATTAAAGGCACAGTAGATATCAACCGGCTCACCGTCTCCCCTATCTGTCCATAAGTTTTTACCCAAACGGTTATGATTGTTGGCAATCAAGGCGTTAGCCGCATTAAGAATATGCCCTGTCGAACGGTAATTTTGCTCTAATCGAATGGTTTGTACTTGCGCATAGTCATCTAAAAAACGTTGAATGTTTTCAACCTGAGCGCCTCGCCAGCCGTAAATAGATTGGTCGTCATCACCGACAATCATCACTTTGCCTGAATCCCCTGCCAACAGACGCATCCAGTCATATTGGATATGGTTAGTGTCTTGGAATTCATCAATTAAAATATGCTGAAAACGCTGCTGATAGCGTTGTAATATCAATGGGTTAGACTTAAACAACTCATAGGCACGGATAAGCAATTCGGCAAAATCTAATAAGCCGGCACGATCGCAAGCCTCTTGATAAATTTGATAAATTTGGATTAATTTTTTTTCATTCGCATCGTTATAATCAGGAATGTCTTTAGGGCGTAAACCTTTGTCTTTCTGAGCGTTGATATACCATGCAACATGTTTGGGCGGGAAATGTTTTTCATCAATATTGTGTAATTTCAAGAGACGTTTGATTAAACGCTGTTGATCTTCCGAATCCATAATTTGGAAATCTTGCGGCAAACCAGCATCAAGATGGTGAGCGCGAAGAAGGCGGTTGGCGATACTATGGAAAGTACCGACCCACATACCGAATAAGCGGTGTTGGCTTGCCTGAGAAAGGGTATATTCAATTCGGTGACGCATTTCAGCTGCCGCCTTGTTAGTAAAGGTGACGGCTAAAATATTAGATTCGGGAATATTTTCAATACCGATAAGCCATGCAATACGATGGGTTAACACACGGGTTTTCCCACTACCTGCTCCGGCTAAAACAAGATAATTCCCTAAAGGAGCAGCAACCGCTTCACGTTGTTTATCATTTAAACCATCGAGTAATAATGAAAAATCCATTCGCCACCTTCTTTATGTGATTTTTTATACAGTATGCGATATTATAGCTGACAAGCGGTCAATTTGCCGTATTTTTTTGCAAAAAAGCAAAAGAATTTACTTAAGCAATAGGAAGGTGAAACAAGAAAGCAATGAAAATTGAGATTGGAATAAAATGGCGCACCCGAGAGGATTCGAACCTCTGACCGCTCGGTTCGTAGCCGAGTACTCTATCCAGCTGAGCTACGGGTGCGTATTTGAAAAGAAACAATGTTATTTATTTTACCAGCAACCATTTCATTTATGATAGATGAAAATAAAATGGCGCACCCGAGAGGATTCGAACCTCTGACCGCTCGGTTCGTAGCCGAGTACTCTATCCAGCTGAGCTACGGGTGCGTGATAAAGTAAATGGCGGTGAGAGAGGGATTCGAACCCTCGATGGAGCTTTTGAACCCCATACTCCCTTAGCAGGGGAGCGCCTTCAGCCTGCTCGGCCATCTCACCACTCACTGTGTCTGTGGGCGTGCATATTACTAGGATATAAAAATATGTCAAACTGTTTTTTGAAAAAATTGAACACTTGGCTAGTTCCTAGGCAATACGGCGTATTTTTACTACTTTTTTGCACAAATGCCAAACTTTTCATAGAGTTACATATTTATGCTTAGCAGTTATCAACAAGCGGTCTGCTTTTTAATTATTTTTGCAAAATTTTGCCGAAAGTAGACCCCTTGTGATATTAATTAGTCACGGAAGTTATTGAACTGGAACGGCTGTCCTAATTCTGCCGTTTTCACCAGTTGAATGGTCGCTTGTAAATCATCACGAGATTTACCCGTTACACGCACAGAATCCCCTTGAATTTGGGTTTGAACTTTGATTTTGGAATCTTTAATCAGCTTCGTGATTTTCTTCGCCATATCTGATTCGATCCCTTGTTTAAGTTTGATCTCTTTGCTGTAAAGTTTACCGTGGTGTTCACTTTCAGTCGGGATATCTAGCGAACTGTGTTCGATTCCACGTTTTACACAAGAACCGATTAAAATCTCAATCAACTGCTCAAGTTGGAAATCCGACTCGGTCGTTAATTTAATACTCTCATTTTTCTCATTAAGCTCGATTACCGCTTCTACACCACGGAAATCATAGCGAGTGCTTAACACACGGTTCGCATTTTCAACTGCATTACGCACTTCGTGCATTGTAATTTCTGAAACAATATCAAAAGATGGCATTTTTATTCCCCTTATTTATTAAAAATCGTTTTGACATTCAACAACAACACCAACGCCGTCAAATCCCCGAAGTTTACCACAAATTCCGCTTGTTCTTGTACTTTTGGTTTGGCATGCAAGGCAACACCAAGGCTGGCAGTTTTTAACATCGGCAGATCATTTGCTCCATCGCCTACCGCAACCCATTGCGATTCAGGAATAACAAAACGTTCCGCTAACGATTTTAATGTTTCCGCTTTATATTGGGCATCAACCACTTTTCCTAATACTTGCCCTGTTAGTTTTCCTTCCACAATTTCAAGCCGGTTAGATACCGCATAATCTAAGCCGTATGTTTCTTTCAGGTAATCCGCAAAATAATCAAATCCGCCGGAAGCAATGGCTAATGTCCAGCCGTGTGATTTTAGGAGCTGAACCATCTGCTCAAAACCGTCCATTAGCGGTAAGTTTGCTCGCACTTTTTGCAAAATACTCTCTGGAGCATTTGCCAACGTGCCAACACGCTTACGCAAACTCTGTTCAAAATCTAGCTCACCACGCATTGCACTTGCAGTAATTGCCGAAACAATTTCTCCCGTGCCAGCCAGTTTTGCAATTTCATCAATGCACTGAATTTTGATTGCCGTTGAATCCATATCCATCACTAACAACTCTTTTTCTGAAAGAGTTGGTGTGTTGTCGAGCGTACTGAAATCTGCTTGCACGGTTTGTGCCTTTTCCCGTAAGCAAGCGGTCAGATTTCCCTGAAAATATGCAATACGGTAGCCAAGATACTCTGCTTGCTTGATCAAGGTTGCAGAACTACTTTCAGAAAATTGTGCAATCTGTTCATCGGTTAATGTTTTGCTATAAATAAAAAAAGTGTGTGGCATAAGGCTTCCAAAGGTTGTGTGTAATTTTTGCTAATCTATCAAAATTCCGTGTTACAATCACGCCCCAATTTTATGAGGGCGACTATGTATATTTCTCGGTATATTTCTCGTGAAAAAACGATAAAAAGCAGCGTGCTGACAATAATTATTATACTTTGCTTCGTCATTGTAGGGATTATTGTCACGGGTGTGAACCATTTTAAATTGGGTTCGCAACTGGCGGGTATTAACCAAGTGTCTAATTTATCTCATTTACTTGTTCGTCAACAGGCAAATCTGTTTTCCTTAATGTTGGTCAAAAATGCGAAAACCGATGAGTTGGTAGAAGCGTTGGATACCTTCGCTAAAGAAGAGTTTGTTATTGACGCCAATCTTTATTCCGCCTCGGGCGTACTCTTGGCGCAAAGCCGTAATGCACAGCCATTTGTTCCTAAACTGGAGCTGGAAGCAGACGAGCAGATCAACCACACTCAGCAGATTGTTGAGCCTGTTTTTGCCCAACAAAATTTAATCGGTTTTTTGCGTGTTACTTTTGATATGCAATACGGACAAACCACTCAAAGTAAGGTAAACGAACTTTTTCATCTCCTTTACGGTGAATTAATCATTCTGTTTTTAGCCGGTGGGCTATTTACCAGCTGTTTCTATTATTTTGCCCGTAGACATTCCGGCAATGTGACTTTGCCCGGCAAACTTACGTTGCATAGCGATAAAAGCCAAACGCAACGTTTTCACTCTCGCCGACGGGCTTTTCGCCGTAAGTGATTGTAATTCGGGCAAGGGAGAGTATAATATCGCCCGTTTTTGCCAAAAACGGCACTTGTAATAAACCTAACTCAAAGAGGAATCAATGGCTAAAGAAGATTGCATTGAAATGCAAGGTACAATTTTAGAAACCTTACCTAACACAATGTTCCGTGTGGAACTTGAAAACGGACACGTCGTTACTGCACATATTTCAGGAAAAATGCGTAAAAACTATATTCGTATTTTAACGGGCGATAAAGTAACGGTCGAAATGACCCCTTACGATTTAAGCAAAGCGCGTATTATTTTCCGCGCACGCTAATCGACAAAACGGAAACCGACAGGTTTCCGTTTTTGTTTCTCTTTATTTCTCTTTATACCGAAAACGGATATTGAATACTTGGGTGAAACTCATAGCCTTCAACTTCAAAATCCGCCAACGTTACCCAAGTTTCCAAATCTTCTAGAGATTTGATATCCGGATTGATTTTGAGTGTCGGGGCTTTAAATGGGGTGCGTTTTAGTTGCACATCTCGCATTAATTCCAGTTGGTCTTCATAAATATGCGCATTCACAATTTTGTGGAACGCTTGCCCTGCTTGGTGTCCTGTAATTTGTGCCATTAATGCAAGGAAAGTGTAACATTGGATCATATTCCAATTTAAACCAAGTGGCACATCTGCAGAACGTTGAGTGCTGTTCAAATAAAGAGTGCCATCTAACAATGAGAAATGGTGACTGTGTAAACACGGACGTAGGCAGCCCATATGGAAAGCTCCAGGGTGATAAAAGGTATAAATCTCACCACGATTATCTACGCCACGTTTAAGATCATCGACAATTTGACGCAACAAATCGACACTGCCACCGCCGACTTTCGGGAAGTTTCGTCCGACCGCACCGTAAACCAGCCCCATATCGTCTTCGCCTTTGCGATGTGGGTTCGCCAGCCAAGCGGCATTTTCATTGGCATTTGCGTCCCACGATTTCGTACCAAGCCGACGGAAATCCGCAGCATTATCATAGCCACGGATATAGCCGAGTAACTCCGCAATCGCCGCTTTCCAAAAACTTTTTCGTGTGGTGACGAGGGGAAATTCGCCGCTTGCCACATCGTAGGTTAAATCGGCGTTAATTACGGTCAAACAACGCTTACCAGTGCGCTCGTTTTCGACCCACTTTCCTTGTTCGACAATACGTTGGCACAGTTCGAGATATTGTTTCATAGTGAGTCCTTAAAATGTTTAGAGTAATTGATCAAAGAATTTGTTAGAATTGTAGCACTTTTTAGTAAAAGAAAAATCAGGAGTCCACGATGAAATCTTTATGCAAAATGATATTGGTGATTTCAACGCTCTTTTTCGTTGCAGCTTGTAGTATGAAATCAGGTTGGAAACGTATTCCCAATGCCCAAATTGATCAAAAATCTTATGCGATTGGCTATGGTGCTACTGCACAAACTTATTTGGATCGGGTAAATAAAAGTTACGATATAGATTCATTTATGCACGGTGCCGACGATTGGTTTACTAAAAAGGTGGATTTATCCGTTGAAGAAATTCGTTCCAGTTTATTTAATCGTATGCTTGACCATAACGTATATGCGTATTACAGCGGTGTATTATACGCTGCGGAGCTGCAACAAAATTTCAACCGTCTCAGCCCTCGTTGTTGGGAGTTTATTCAGCCGCCGAGTATGACCCAAGGTATTCACGATGCGATGCTGGATTTACAGCAGGGTAAAGTCCGTGATGATAAATATATCCATCAAGGCGCAGAGCAAATTTTACACCTGTGTGTCGAACAAATTGAAGCCGAGCAAAAAAGCAAAGCGAAAAAATAGGTTTAGCGTAACAAGCGGTCGGTTTTTACGAAATTTCTGCAAATTTTCTTGAAAATCTCACCGCTTGTCCCTTTCTTATTGAGTTCGCTTTTAATAGAATAAAGCGTTATATCCTTATTTGTTATCATAACCGAATGAAACTGAATTTCCCCACATACTTGACATTATTTCGCATTGCGCTCATTCCACTTTTTATTGTGTCATTTTATTTACCGATTTCATACTCTGCTGAAATAACGACTTTAATATTCTTTATCGCCTCTATTACCGATTTATTTGACGGCTACCTTGCCCGCAAGTGGAATCAAATTACCCGCCTAGGTGCATTTTTAGATCCTGTGGCAGACAAAGTTTTAGTGGCGATTGCATTGGTGTCTGTGGTCGAATATTACCATACTTGGTGGATCACCATTCCTGCAGGTATTATGATTGCCCGTGAGATTATTATTTCGGCGTTGCGTGAGTGGATGGCTGAGTTAGGCGAACGGGCGAGTGTGGCGGTGTCTATTTGGGGTAAAGTAAAAACCACAGCACAGATGTTAGCTTTAGGTGGTTTGTTATGGCGACAAGCACCGTGGATGGAATATACTGCGTTTGCCTTGCTTTATATCGCTGCGATTTTAACCATTTGGTCGATGTTGCAATACTTGAAAGCATCTAAAGGCAGCTTATTAAAATCTTAAATCCCCCTTACTCCCCCTTTTTCAAAGGGGGAAATGTTGATTATGTCAAAATTCAATTCCAAACAATTTCTTGCCGATACACCACATAACCCTGGTGTTTATCGTATGTATGATGATAAAGGCACGATTATCTATGTCGGCAAGGCAAAAGATTTAAAAAAACGTCTGTCCAGCTATTTTCGTAGCAATCTTGCCAGCCGAAAAACCGAAGCCTTGGTGTCGCAAATTGCTCATATTGATACCACCATTACCCATTCGGAAACCGAAGCCTTACTATTGGAACATAATTACATTAAGGAAAATCAGCCAAAATATAATGT
>JBGXMX010000007.1:0-2630 GCA_041809245.1 Glaesserella sp. | reverse complement strand
GAACCAAAACGGCTGGTCGGCGCATAAATCCCCGTTGGTTGATAACCCCAAGAACCGTCAAACGGAAATTCGGTGACCGGTAATAATTCAATATGGGTAAAGCCCATTTCCTTCACATAAGTAATTAATTCATTTGCAATCTCTTCGTAATTAAGCCAGTAATTATTCTCTAAATTACGTCGCCAAGACCCCAAATGTACCTCATACACCGAAATCGGCTGATCCGGATCGTTTGCCCGTCGGCGTTTTTCATCGCTTTCCACAATTGCCGGCAAACCTGATGCAACCGAAGCCGTATCCGGGCGGAATTGGGCGGAGAACGCATATGGGTCTGATTTCAAACGGATTTGTCCGTTTTTATCTAAAATCTCAAATTTATAGAGCGTTCCTTTCGGAATATTAGGAATAAAAATATCCCAAATACCGCTGGTTTGGTGGAAACGCATTGAATGACGGCGACCGTCCCAATAGTTGAAATCACCTACCACGGAAACTCGACGAGCATTCGGCGCCCAAAGACTAAAGTGAATACCGCCAACTTCATTTTGAGTTACAAGGTGTGCGCCTAATTTTTCATAAGGACGAACGTGAGTACCCTCGGAAAGAAGCCAATGATCAAAATCAGAGAAGTGGGATTGGAAACGGTAAGGATCTTCGATATCAATTTTGGTATGTGCATAACGCACGAGTAAGCGGTAGGAAAGGTCTGTTTTTTTACCCGTTAAATTCGCAACAAAAAAACCACGATCATCAATTTGTTGCATTTCCGCAATCGGTTCACTATCGTCATTAATGATCGTAACACCCAATGCTTCAGGCAAATATGCTCTAATCACAACACCGGAATCACTTTGATGTATGCCTAAAAATGCAAATGGGTTACTACACTGCCCAGACGCAAGTTCTTCAATAAAAAGTGCATCACTTTCTACTTGTTTTTTAGATAAATCTTTCATTTTGCTCTCCTTGGCTATTCAAATCTGGCAAGTGAAAACGATTGCGCAGAATGTATCAAAAAAAGATTTACAAAACAACTTTAATTTTTGATATAAATCACAATAATAGCAAACTTTAAATTTCCTTTTAAAATCAATTAATTAATTTATTTTTAAAAGGTTTGCCCGTATACCGAAGCAAAAAGTCAAGAAATGTAAAAACGCCCCAATATTTTATACATTAGGGCGAGATATGCTACAAGCGGTCTAATTTCGGCAATTTTTTACAAAAAGTCGGCTAAAGCTGTTCAAACAATGATTTACCCAAGTAATCATTTTTATCTTTAACTCCTGCAAAGCACGCAAATAATCCGCTACCGATATGGGTAATGTATTCGTTCATCTTGTCGATGTTGCCAAGGCTGTTTTGAATGGTGATAAATTGCTGCGGATCTTTTTGGAACGAGATAAACAACAAGCCGGCATCAAACTGCCCTGTTTTCGGATCAACACCGCTGGCATAAGAGAAGGAACGTCTTAACATCTGTAACCCTGTCTTTTTCGCCAAATGCAAATGGGAAATTTCAGGAATAACCGGGTTGCCTTTTTCGTCTTTCTGCTCAAGATTAACCGTATCAAACTCCTGTTTCTTCCCAATCGGCGCACCGCTATCCCGATGGCGACCAAAGGTTTCTTCTTGCCCGTTGAGATTTGTGCGATCCCAAGTTTCCAAGTGCATCTGAATACGGCGAGCCACTAAAAAAGTACCGTTTTTCAACCAGTTATCGTCCTGATACCAGACAGTTTCATCAAGGGCTTTGCCTTGGGGATTACCCGTACCGTCTTTAAAACCGAACAGATTGCGTGGCGTATCGCCCCCTTCAAAGGAATTAAAACCGGCTTGGCTCCAACGCATTGTAATGTTCGCACGAGCGGCACGCACCAAGTTACGCACGGCGTGGAATGCCACTTGCGGATCGTCAGCACAGGCTTGGATACAGATGTCGCCGCCGGTGTAATGCTCTTTGAGTTGATCACGAGGAAAATGCGGTAAATCTTTAAGCTGTTTTGGTTTGAACTGTGCAATGCCAAGCTTATCAAAGAAAGAGGCAGTGACACCAAAAGTTAGGGTGAGATTGTACGGATTTAAGCTGTCCGCCTCGCCCGTATCGGTTGGCGGAATATAGACATTGTCAGGGTAGCTTTTCACATTCAGCCCCTGCGTTAATTTCGCACTATAATCCGTCCACATTTTAAACATCTCTTTGATTTTATTGAGATCGGTGGAATGCAGATCTAACACCATAAAATAAATCTGCTTTTGGGCAGGCGTGGCAATGCCCTGTTGATGTGTTCCGTAAAATGAATAGATATTTTTAATTTTAGGCGTTGCTCTCGGCTCCAAGGCAAAAGCGGTGCCAGCCATCACGCCGGCACCCAATACCGCAGCTTGTTTAAGGAAGTCACGACGAGCAGTAGAATTTGTTCCGCTCATAACTTATCCCTATTTGCCAAGAAGAATACCCATTTGAGCTAAAGGCTCGCCCAATTTATTTACCGCTTCCGCCAGAGCTTTAATATCTTTATCCGTTAAGGTGTTATAAGGCACATAGTCATAACCATCTTTTGACTTATTATGTTTTGCCAATAACACATTCACATCTTGGAAGCGATCGGCAATCTCTTTTGCCAATT
>JBGXMX010000006.1:0-3443 GCA_041809245.1 Glaesserella sp. | reverse complement strand
GGGACGGCACATACAATACATCGCCCGGCGCAAGCACTTCATCAAAAATTAAATCACCCATATCATCAAAAATACGGATCGGCTGGTTCGGTTTAAACTCCGTGCTTGGGTCGCACCATTTGCCTAATTGCCAGCGGCGGTGTCCATAGCCTTGTACCAAGAACACATCGTATTCGTCATAATGTTTACCCACAGATCCGCCCGCCGGTGCGTAAAACACCATAATATCGTCACGCTGCCATTGCGGAATGTAGCCGAAGGCTTGCCATAAAGCGCCCAGCTCCGGTGACCACTGTTCAAGATTTTGCACTAACACAGACCATTGTTCAGGTAAATTCTCAAAATCTTCAGCCGACAAAGGACTACGCTTGAGCGACCATTTTTCACCTTCCGCCGTTTGATGGGTTTGAATCAAACGAGACGTGACATCTTCTTCCTGCGCCAGCTCAATAATATCTTGCGGCTCAAACAGACCAACAATTTGCGGCAAGCCGTTACGGATGACAAGCGGTCGTTTTTGCCAATAATTTTGCAAGAAATCTTCAGGGGTAATGTTTTCAGGTAAGCAGAACGGGATATTCATAGTCGGCTCCTTTACAGCGTTATGAGAGACTACATTCTATCAATCAGCCTCTGTGTTGCCAAATAAGTAAACTTATTTAACCGAAGATTTTGTTAGTTAGATCACATTTTTGTGTAAATTTTAACGCAAAATCGTATCTTTTCTAACGTTTTAGCAACAGATTATGAAATAATTGAATTGTTTTTTTATGTCAAATAATTAAAGTAAGGAAAAATTATGTCAGAAAATCAAGTGAAATCAGGTCGCATTCAGCGATTTCTGAAAGGCGTTGAGTGGCTGGGTAATCTTCTCCCTCACCCAATTATTCTGTTTATGATTATGTGCTGTATTTTAATCGTAGTGTCTGCCATCTTATCTTCGATGGGAGTGAGCGTCCAAGACCCTCGGCCCGCAGCCAAAGGAGCGATTGAAGTCAGAAACCTATTAAGTGCCGAAGGTGTTGCTTATATGGTCAGTAGTTTGGTGAAAAACTTTACAGGTTTTGCGCCTTTAGGAACGGTTTTGGTCGCCATGCTTGGCGTCGGAATTGCCGAAGCGTCAGGCATGATTTCGGCAGCGCTGCGCGGTTTGGTTATCGGCGCACCGAAAAAATTAGTGACCTTTACGGTAGTGTTTGCCGGGGTGATGTCAAATACTGCTGCAGAACTTGGCTATGTCGTGCTGATTCCGTTAGCGGCAATGATCTTTCATGCATTAGGTCGTCATCCGCTTGCCGGTTTGGCAGCTGCCTTCGCCGGGGTTTCGGGCGGGTATAGTGCAAATTTGTTGCTTGGTACCGTAGATCCTCTTCTTTCAGGGATTACCCAAGAAGCGGCTCGTTTAATCGATCCGAATTATGTCGTCGGCCCTGAGGCAAACTGGTACTTTATGTTTATCAGTACGTTCTTGGTGTCCGGTATCGGTTACTTTGTGACAGAGAAGATCGTAGAACCACAACTAGGAAAATATAATCCAAACGATGCCTCTGACACCTCTGTTCTTGACAATAAAATCGAAAAACTGACCGCTCAAGAGAAAAAAGGCTTAGTATGGGCGGGCGTTGCCATGCTGATTTTTTCATTACTATTGGCTTGGTCTGTCGTCCCGGCTGATGGTATTTTGCGTAATCCGAAAACCGGATTAGTTGCGGGTTCACCATTCTTACACGGTATTGTCGTCTTCATTTTTATCTTCTTTGCGATTCCGGGTTATATTTACGGACGTGTGGCGGGCACCATGAAAGGCAATCAAGATGTGGTGAAAGCGATGTCTAGCAGCATGGGCTCAATGGGAATGTACATTGTACTGGTCTTCTTTGCCGCACAATTCGTTGCTTTCTTTGGTTGGACGAATTTAGGTTCAATTGTAGCGGTAAAAGGCGCTCAACTCTTAACGGATTTAGGATTAACCGGTCCATTACTCTTTATTGGATTTATCTTCATCTGTACGTTCATTAATCTAATGATTTCATCGGCTTCCGCACAGTGGGCTTTAACCGCACCGATTTTTGTGCCGATGTTGATGTTAGTCGGCTATGCGCCTGAGATTATTCAAACGGCATACCGTATCGGAGACTCATCAACGAATATCATCACACCAATGATGAGCTACTTCGGTTTAATTATGGCTGTTGCAGTTCGCTATAAGAAAGATACCGGTGTCGGAACTCTCATGGCAATGATGATTCCATACTCTTTCCTCTTCTTAGTCGGCTGGACATTACTCTTCTTCATTTGGGTATTCGTGCTGGGTTTACCGGTCGGTCCGGGGTCAAATACCTTCTACCCGGCTCCATAATTTCATTTTCTATCAAAGAGCAAGGCGAAAAAACTTGCTCTTTTTCTTTATAAATTGCAAAAAATTCCCAAAATCGGACCGCTTGTCGGCTATAATAGCCCGCATTTTTGAATGAATTTTTAGGAAAAAGACAATGACAGCGAAATTTAACGTGAAAACTTTCCAAGGTATGATTTTAGCCCTGCAAGATTACTGGGCAAACCAAGGTTGCACCGTGGTTCAACCATTCGATATGGAAGTGGGTGCGGGCACATCTCACCCAATGACCTGTTTACGTGCGTTAGGCCCTGAGCCAATGGCGTTTGCTTATGTTCAGCCTTCACGCCGCCCGACTGACGGTCGTTATGGCGAAAACCCGAACCGTTTACAACACTATTATCAATTCCAAGTGGTAATCAAACCGTCACCGGATAACATTCAAGAACTCTATTTAGATAGTCTAAAAATGCTAGGTTTCGACCCAACTCAAAACGACATTCGTTTTGTGGAAGATAACTGGGAAAACCCAACCTTAGGTGCGTGGGGCTTAGGTTGGGAAGTGTGGCTAAACGGTATGGAAGTGACCCAATTTACCTATTTCCAACAAGTGGGTGGTTTAGAATGTAAACCTGTAACAGGTGAAATCACTTACGGTTTAGAACGTTTAGCGATGTACATTCAAGGTGTGGACAGCGTGTACGATCTTGTTTGGTCGGACGGCCCGCTTGGCAAAACCACTTATGGCGATGTGTTCCACCAAAATGAAGTGGAGCAATCTACTTACAACTTTGAATATGCCAATACGGACTTCTTATTCTACTGCTTCGATCAATACGAAAAAGAAGCCCAAGAATTATTGGCACTAGAAAAACCGTTACCATTACCGGCTTACGAACGTATCTTAAAAGCGGCACACAGCTTCAACTTGCTTGATGCCCGCAAAGCGATTTCTGTGACTGAACGCCAACGCTATATTTTACGCATTCGCACCTTAACCAAAGGCGTGGCGGAAGCATACTACGCAAGCCGTGAAGCGTTAGGGTTCCCGGGTTGTAAAAAATAATTCTGCAAAACTGTCAAAAAACAGACCGCACTTTAGCTTAAT
>JBGXMX010000005.1:0-2948 GCA_041809245.1 Glaesserella sp. | reverse complement strand
CAGCAGAGTAGGACATTATCATTTTGAATTTTTACAAATTTCAGACAAAATCTGACCGCTTGTTACTTCCCCCATACTGACGTATGGGGTTACGTATAGTGCGGTTGCTCCGCAACCTATTTTGTTTGTCGTAGAACGACAATACTATGCTTAACCTAGTCACTCTAATTCAATTCGGTACGCAGTGAGACCCGAATTTGAGACACACTGTGTCTCGAATTGTGGTACAGAATTCCTGTTTTATCGGCTAATCAATATCTATCAGTTTAAAATTAAACCATCTCAATTCGTGGCACAGTGTGTCTCAAATTGAAAAAATTTGCAAAATATCTATAAAATTAGACCGCTTGTTACTTGTTAAAAATTAAGGATAACTCACTTTATTATTTATCCATCAAGTCAATTATGCACGCAGTGCGTGCACAATTAAAAATAGCCGCAATCTATTCTACTTGTCGCAGAGCGACAACACTATGCTTCCTAGTACGTCAGTGCTAGGGGTAACTCGGCTAAATCCAACACCACTCTCTCATCTTCCAACACTAACGCAGGAATACCGATATAGCCATTTGCTTTGGCGTTATCAAAAGCAGGGTGGCGGTCACGTAATCTGAGAAACGGTTTAAAATTTGCACCGCTTTGGGTAATATCCACCGCTTCGTAATCCACGCCTAAACGTTGTAATTCAGCAACAAACGGAGCGGTGTCTGGGCACCAATGGGCGAAATATAAAACGGGTTTGGTCATCTTGAACTCCATTATTTTTCCACTTTAGCTTTTAAACTGTTCTGCAAAATTTGTTGGAAGCGGTCATATTCACATAATCCTTTACTATCCAATGAACAATCCGTTAATTCTAATCTTGCTCGATAAGGAGGTGTAGATAAATTTAACGGAGTAAGGTTTATTAGTTGTTCTGTTGTTTGATAAACGTACTCTAAGCGAAATTTTCTCTGTCCGCTATTCTTATGTTTCCAAACCTCAAAGAATAATTTTCCACCGATTGGAATATTTTCCAATGAATTTTCCAATTCATAAGGCTTTACATTTAATGCTGCAAGTAAAGCCACTATATTAGAGTCATGTCCCACCAGTAAAATAATTTTATTTTCGCTGTTTAATTGTTGCTGAATAAGTTGTAAAAGTGGCTGAGAAACATTTTGTGCTAGAGCCTGATTTCCTTTAAATAAGGTTCGATAATAAGCATTTTTGATTTCGTTAATCGCTTGCCATTTCTCTTGAGTATCGATATTCCCATGGGCAATATCAGCACTAGGTTTACCAACATAATGAGCAAGAAGTAATGCACCCACAATTTTCTTTGCGGTACTAATTGACCCTGTAATTTTTACCGATTTATTATCTTGGATACTATATTCACCAGATTTTTCGCCTAAATCACACTGATTTTTTTGGAGACAATTCGTTGAATGGCGGTAATCAATCAGTTCACTTAATAAGGCATAATGTGGTTTCAGTTGCTGTTGTAATGCAGTTAAATCAATATTACGCTTAGCTTGTTCAATAAGTATTTCATCTGGTTGATGAGCCACAGCATCAAAAATGGGATCTTTTTCTGTCCCCACTTCGCCTTGATGTTGTAAATTAACAGAACAACCTGAAAACGCTCCAGCAATAATAGCTTGCCCAGTCGCAACAGTACGTTGCACGCTATTAGCATAAGCCCAAATTCCTTTACCCGTTGCACAGCGTTCTGTTGTCAGTAATGCTTGTTGAGCTAGCCATTGTCCAATATATTGCCCAAAGTAAGTTTCTAAAATGGTTCCTTTAGCCGTTAAATAGCCCGAAGGTACATCCCATTTAGCCCAGGAATAAGGAGAATACTTCTCCATTTCTTTAGGATCTTTTTCTACTGGGGAACGCAATCCGTGTCGGCTAAAGATCAACACTTTATCCAGCTCATATTCATCTAATGATAAATCATTTAGCTGTTCGGCTACGACACTATTTGCCAACACAGATGTGCAGAAAATAGCGGTCAAATATGGAAATACTTTTGTAAGATAACGCTTCATCACTAGGCTAGCCTCTTTATATACTATTCAGATTTCGCCGCCAATGCTGTTGGGTTTGGCGTAGGTTCTGCAATTTTAGTCAAACGGTTACGATCTGTATGATGGAACGGTTCAGGATAATTCGGGATAATCATTACTGTATCTTGTTCATAAGACCAAGTGCCGTCATCATTGATTTTTACCTTAATGGTATAGCTTTCTGTGGTAAAGTTTTGCTCAATAAATGGGTTTGAAATAATACCGTTTGTCAGTGAACCTCTTACTGCCTTTACGGTAAATTCTTTCGCATCAGCCGGTGCATTCCCTGTCGCCATTACCGTTTGCCCGCGCGGAATACTTAAAGTCAGAATAATATTACCGGTTGCAGGTTCCCATAACCAATAGCCGACCTGATCGTGAAAAGTTTCCACTTCGTTCGGTTGAACAATACGTGTGTGATAACGTAAACCGTAGAATAACTGAGGACCGTTGGTTTGTGCATCAATAGGTTGCAATTCATAACGCTCTAGATAAGGATCTTTTTCCGGTCCTTCCGCTTTTGGATTAATATCCAAGCCTCGCTTCCCTTCCCAAATTCCAGCCATCGCAGCAAGCGGTCCTAAATTTGCTAAGGTATTTACATCAGGCTCTGCTTCGGTATAAATATCCGTCGGATATTGATAATCTTTCATTGTATTATCCTCATTAAGCTAAAGTGCGGTCTGTTTTTTGACAGTTTTGCAGAATTATTTTTTACAACCCGGGAACCCCAAGGCTTCACGGCTTGCGTAGTATGCTTCCGCAACACCTTTGGTTAAGGTGCGAATACGTAAAATGTAGCGTTGGCGTTCGGTTACAGAGATCGCTTTGCGAGCGTCAAGTAAGTTGAAGCTGTGTGCCGCTTTTAAGATACGTTCGTAAGCTGGCAACGGT
>JBGXMX010000004.1:0-17156 GCA_041809245.1 Glaesserella sp. | reverse complement strand
ATCCAGTCTTATCACTATTTGGATCGTAAAGATACCGAATTGCACAGACTTATTGAAGCATAAAAATGCGTTGTGGTGATTTATTCTGCGCAAATGTTTGAGAATTTACACACATCGTCTAAAAATCTATCGCTTAGGCATAAATCATAAAAAAACAGTTGCACGGATTTTTTAAATCCCTATAATGCACCACATCAGACGCGGGGTGGAGCAGCTTGGTAGCTCGTCGGGCTCATAACCCGAAGGTCGTCGGTTCAAATCCGGCCCCCGCAACCAGTTTTAAGGCTCATCGTTCTGTTTAGAACGATGAGTTTTGTTTTATATGGGATTTTGAATTTGCAAAATTTTATTTAAAACAGACCGCTTGAAGCCTCAACTGTTGTTTGAGGCTTTTTTGTGGCTAAATAGTCAGCTTTGTTGTGTTAAAGGGACTTTTTCAAGTCCTTTTTTTATATCTGTCAAATGGAGGTTTCCTTGGCAACGTTAGAACAAAAATTACAAGAGCTTGTCGCCGATTCTATTGAAGCAATGGGATTTGAACTTGTTGGTATTGAATGCCAACGTGCAGGCCGTTTTTTAACCGTTCGTTTATATATTGATAAAGAAGGTGGCGTGACAATCGACGATTGTAGCGATGTCAGCCGTCAAGTAAGTGCGATTTTTGATGTGGAAGATCCAATTGCGGATAAATATAACCTAGAAGTGTCTTCGCCCGGTTTAGATCGCCCATTATTTACATTAGCCCATTATCAACGTTTTGTTGGGCGTGAAATCGTGATTCATTTACGTATTCCAATGTTAGATCGCCGTAAATGGCAAGGTGAATTAGTGAGTGTTGAAGGTGATTTAATTACCTTAAAAGTTGATGGTAATTTACAGGCTTTTGCCTTTGGCAACATTCAAAAAGCAAATTTAATCCCCGTTTTTAATTTCTAAGGAAATCAAAACCAATGAGCAAAGAGATTTTATTAGCCGCAGAAGCGGTATCCAATGAAAAATTATTACCAAAAGATGCGATTTTTGAAGCGCTTGAAACTGCATTAGCGATTTCAACTAGAAAAAAAGCGGCAGCAGAGCGTGAAGATCGTAAAACAGGCAACGGCATTGATATTGATGTGCGAGTTGTGATTGATCGTAAAACAGGTGAATTTACTACCTACCGTCGTTGGTTAGTGGTTGAAAAAGTACATCACCATACACGTGAAATTACTTTAGAAGCGGCTCAATTTGAAGATCCAAACATTCAATTAGGTGATTACGTTGAAGATGAAATTGAGTCAATCGCTTTTGACCGTATCACAATGCAAACCGCTCGCCAAGTGATCAGCACAAAAATTCGTGAAGCAGAGCGTAACAAAGTGATTGAACAGTTCCGTGGTCAATTAAACAGCATTATTACTGCAACGGTGAAAAAAGTAAGCCGTGAGCAGATTATCTTAGATCTCGGCAATCAAGCAGAAGCGGTAATTGTACGTGAAGATATGTTACCACGTGAAAACTTCCGTCCAGGTGACCGTGTACGTGGCGTACTTTATGCAATTAAGCCTGAGTCAAAAGGCCCACAATTGTTCGTTACCCGTGCAAAACCAATTATGTTACAAGAGTTATTCAAACTCGAAGTACCTGAAATCGGTGAAGAAGTAATTGAAATCAAAGGCGCTTCTCGTGATCCAGGTTCGCGTGCAAAAATTGCGGTGAAAAGTAATGACAAACGTATCGACCCTGTTGGTGCTTGCGTAGGTATGCGTGGTGCACGTGTTCAAGCGATTACCAATGAATTAGGCGGTGAGCGTGTGGATATCGTGTTATGGGACGATAACCCAGCACAATTCGTCATTAACGCAATGGCGCCAGCTGATGTAAGCTCAATCGTTGTGGATGAAGACAATCACTCAATGGATATTGCCGTTGAGCCAACAGCCTTAGCGCAAGCGATTGGTCGTAATGGTCAAAACGTCCGTTTAGCAACGCAATTAACAGGTTGGACATTAAATGTGATGACAACCGATGAGTTAGATAAAAAACATCAAGCAGAAGACAATAAAGTGATTAATCTCTTTATGGATGCTTTAGAAATTGATGAAGAATTTGCGCATATCTTAATTGAAGAAGGCTTTACTAGCCTTGAAGAACTTGCGTATGTGCCGGTAAGCGAATTAACGGCGATTGATGGTTTAGAAGATGAAGATTTAGTCGAAGAACTTCAAACCCGTGCGAAAAATGTGTTAACTGCCCAAGCATTAGCAGAAGAAGAAGCGTTAAAACAAGCACATATTGAAGATAAGTTATTAAATCTTGAAGGTATGGATCGCCATATCGCATTCAAATTAGCAGAAAAACAAATTACCACCCTTGAAGAACTTGCAGAGCAAGGCGTTGATGATTTAGCAGACATTGAAGAATTAACTGCAGAAAAAGCAGGTGAATTAATCATGGCTGCACGCCAAATCTGTTGGTTTAGCTAAGAATAGGGAGAGAAAGCATGAGTGAAAATGAAATCAAAACTGACGCACCGAAGAAGTTAAGTTTACAGCGTCGTACAAAAACAACCGTGAGCGGTACAACCGCAGGCGGTAAAGCGAAAGAAGTGCAAGTGGAAGTGCGTAAATCTCGTAAAGTCGATACTGAAGCTGCTAAGAAAGCACAAGAAGAAGCGTTAAAAGCGAAACAAGAAGCTGAAGCCAAAGCGAAAGCAGAAAAAGAAGCAGCAGAAAAAATAGCGAAAGAAAAAGCAGAGGCAGAAGCTAAAGCAAAAGAAGAAGCTAAAAAAGCAGAAGTTGCAAAAGCGGAAGAAGCGAAAAAAGCAGTACATCAAGTGCCAGTAATGCCAAATAAACAGCCAAAACCTGCTCAGCCAAAAGCAGAGGCACAACCGAAACAAGAAAAAGCCGTTGATCCTGAAAAAGAAGCGAAACGTAAAGAAGAAGCGGAACTTCGCCGTAAACAAGAAGAGTTAGCTCGTCAAAAAGCAGAAATGGAAGCAAAACGTGCGGCAGAAAATGCACGCCGTTTAGCAGAAATTGCCCGTGAAGAAGCAAATGAATCAGGTGAAGATTTTGAAGATGATCGCTTTACCTCTAAATATGCGCTTGAAGCGGAGCGTGATTCAGATCGCCGTAGTGAAGGTAATCGTGGTCGTGGTAAAGGTGGTGTAGCGAAAACCAAGAAAGGTGGTCGTGAAGACGATAAAAACGAGCGTAGCGCAGATCGTCGTAACCAAAAAGATATGAAAGGCAAAGGCAAGCAAGCGAAGAAAGGCAGTGCATTACAACAAGCCTTCACTAAGCCTGCTCAAGCTGTCACTCGTGATGTCGTTATCGGTGAAACCATTACCGTTGCAGAACTTGCGAACAAAATGGCAGTAAAAGCGACTGAAATCATCAAAACCATGATGAAAATGGGCGAAATGGTGACGATTAACCAAGTGATCGACCAAGAAACTGCACAACTTGTCGCAGAAGAAATGGGGCACAAAGTTATTCTGCGTAAAGAAAACGAATTAGAAGAAGCGGTAATGGAAGATCGTGATACCAATGCAGAATTGGTAACACGTGCGCCGGTTGTAACCATCATGGGTCACGTTGACCACGGTAAAACCTCATTACTTGACTATATTCGTAAAGCGAAAGTGGCGGCAGGCGAAGCGGGTGGTATTACTCAGCATATCGGTGCATATCACGTGGAAACTGATGACGGTAAGATGATTACCTTCTTAGATACTCCGGGACACGCAGCCTTTACCTCGATGCGTGCACGTGGTGCGAAAGCGACGGATATCGTTGTTCTTGTAGTAGCAGCTGACGATGGCGTAATGCCACAAACCATTGAAGCAATCCAACACGCCAAAGCGGCAGGTGCACCGATTGTAGTTGCGGTAAACAAAATTGATAAACCAGAAGCAAACCCAGAACGTGTAGAACAAGAGTTACTTCAACACGAAGTGATTTCTGAAAAATTCGGTGGAGACGTGCAATTTGTGCCAGTTTCAGCGAAAAAAGGTATGGGTATTGATGACTTATTAGAAGCCATCCTTCTTCAGTCTGAAGTATTAGAATTAACCGCTGTGAAAGACGGTATGGCAAGCGGTGTCGTGATCGAATCTTACCTTGATAAAGGTCGTGGCCCAGTTGCAACTATCCTTGTTCAATCAGGTACCTTAAACAAAGGCGACATCGTACTTTGTGGTTTTGAATACGGTCGTGTTCGTGCGATGCGTGACGAAAACGGTAAAGAAATCGAAGCAGCAGGCCCGTCTATTCCAGTAGAAGTGTTAGGTCTTTCGGGCGTACCAGCAGCGGGTGATGAAGCAACCGTTGTTCGTGATGAGAAAAAAGCACGTGAAGTTGCCTTGTATCGTCAAGGTAAATTCCGTGATGTGAAATTAGCTCGTCAACAAAAAGCGAAACTTGAAAATATGTTTAGCAATATGGCGGAAGGCGATGTGGCTGAATTGAACGTAATTGTGAAAGCGGACGTACAAGGTTCTGTGGAAGCGATTGTTCAATCTTTACACGAACTTTCAACGGCAGAAGTGAAAGTGAAAGTCGTTGGTTCGGGTGTAGGTGGTATTACTGAAACCGATGCAACCTTAGCAGCAGCGTCTAACGCTATCGTTCTCGGCTTTAACGTTCGTGCGGATGCATCTGCTCGTCGTATTATTGAGAGCGAAAATATCGACTTACGCTACTACTCGATCATTTATGAACTATTAAATGAAATTAAAGCAGCGATGAGCGGTATGTTACAACCTGAATTCAAACAAGAAATCATTGGCTTGGCTGAAGTGCGTGATGTGTTCCGTCATCCGAAATTCGGTGCAATTGCAGGTTGTATGGTCACTGAAGGTATCGTTAAACGTAATAACCCGATTCGCGTATTGCGTGACAACGTCGTGATTTTTGAAGGTGAGTTAGAGTCTCTCCGTCGATTCAAAGATGACGTATCGGAAGTACGTAACGGTATGGAATGTGGTATCGGCGTGAAGAACTACAACGACGTGAAAGTCGGCGACCAAATCGAAGTATTTGAAGTTGTTGAAATTAAACGTTCAATTTAATTAAAAGTTTTAAGGGTGAATTTGTTTCACCCTTTATTACAAGCGGTCGGATATGAAGAAAATTTTGTAAAAAATCTTTGAAGTCTGACCGCTTGAAATTTAATGGCATAATGATTTTTCGTTATGCCGTTATTTTTTATTCTTCACATAAAATTTCTGCTAGAATAGAGCCAATATATTCAGTATTGGAGGTAATTATGGCTCAAATTTATATTCAATCGGATTACTTTCATCAGCAAATGGCGTGTATTGTAAAAGCTATTCAGTCGGGAATGGAAAAACAAGCATTGATTTCTTATGTTCAAAATGTAGAAAAACAAATTGCGGAAAAGGTAGAAGAACCTGCTTTTAACTACGATTTAGAAAGAATGAAAGAACACGTTGAAAGCAAAGAAATTGCTGTGCCTAAATGTAATTCACCTGAGGAGCTAGATAAATGGTTGATGTCGCTGTAAATGGAATTTCGGTTACATTATTGCCTAAGGAGTTGAAGCATTTTCCTAAGGCGGATCGTCAACTTATTAACAAATTTATTGTGCATATCCAAAATTTTGATTTTACTAATCTCGAAGGCAGAAATAAATCTTCGGATAATGTGCATAAAGATGATCCGTATTTTGCACAAAAAGTACAATATGCTCGAGAAAATCATTTATGGCATTATCACATTGGTATTCTAGCCTTTGATTTAAGTAAACCTTTTGGCGATAGAACTTCCGAATATGTGTTGCATTATCAACGTTTAAGTGACCGAATAAAAATAGTCGATTATTCCTCTCACCCTCCCTTTAACTTACCTTCAGCCTCTTACCTCAAATAAGAAATTGTGAATATTGCTATAATCTAAAAGGATAATCCTATGGTTGATTCTTTTAGATTTAATGATCTTATTTACATTATTGTATAAGAGTAGATAGGAGGGGGAACCATTGGAAATAGACACAATATACAGTAGAATATGAAATTAAATTTGAATCCGTATCTTATTAATATGAGATTCTGATGATAAAAAAGAAGGCCGAATTTGTTTCGCCCTTTATTACAAGCGGTCGGATTGGTTGAATAATTTGCAAATTTTTCTTCAAATCGGACCGCTTGATTATTTCTTGATGGCGCATATTTTCAATCTATGCAGGATAAGCCGTGAAGTTTCAAGGGAAGACACTTGTTACAGCTGAGCGCCATCAAAATTCAGAAAAAAGATTGGATGAAAAAACGGATGCTATAAACATCCGTTTTCCTTGCAAGCGGTTTGTTTGACGAGAAAATTTGCAAATATTTCGTGTAACCAGACCGCTTGTATAAGTAATAAATTATTTAATAATCAATAATTTATTCGCATCACTCATCATCTCCGCTACTTTTGGTTGTGAAGATAATTGCGTTTCGTTCATTGGTTCAATTTTCCAAATCTCTTTCGCATAATCTAATACGGAGCGGTCTGATGAGAAGTAGCCCATATTCGCAATATTGATGATCGCAGAACGTGTCCACGCTTTCTTATTGCGGAAATAGTCTGCCACTTTCTCTTGAGCATCCACATAGCTACGGAAATCCGCACAGGCTTGATAGTAGTCGCCTGATGAAAGGATCAACTCTTGATAACGGTATGGGTCTTCTGGTGAGAATTTACCGTTTAAGATTTGAGAAATCGCTTCGTTTAATTCCGCATCTTTTTCGTAGTAATGATATGGCGAGTAGCCATTGCGACGTAACTCTTCCACTTGCTCTACGGTGTTACCGAAGATAAAGATATTGTCGTTACCTACACGATCTAAAATTTCCACGTTTGCACCATCAAGCGTACCAATCGTCAATGCACCGTTTAAGGCAAATTTCATATTTGATGTACCTGATGCTTCTGTACCAGCAAGGGAAATTTGCTCAGACACATCTGCTGCCGGAATAATTAATTGTGCAAGGCTTACGCTGTAGTTCGGGATAAAGACAACTTTGATTAAATCACGAATACGGCTGTCGTTGTTGATCACGTTTGCAACATCGTTGATTAAACGAATCACTTTTTTCGCTGCATAGTAAGCACTTGCCGCTTTACCTGCAAAGATAAAGACACGTGGCTGCCAATCTGCCGTTGGGTTTCTTAAAATACGGTTATAGTGAGCAATGATGTGTAACACATTTAATTGCTGACGTTTGTATTTGTGGATACGTTTAATCTGAACGTCAAAAATTGCTTCAGGGTTGAGCTTAATGCCTTGGGTTTGTTCTACATAAGCGGCGAGTTTACGTTTATTTTCTACTTTCACTGCCGCCACTTCAGCTTGAACGTCTGCATCATCAACAAAGGCGTTGAATTTATCTAACTGAGTTAAATCGGTACGCCATTCTTTGCCAATGTGTTTATCTAAAATCGCAGCGAGTCCAGGGTTAGCGATATGAATCCAACGACGTGGGGTTACGCCATTTGTTACGTTGGTGAAACGATTTGGATAGATCTTCGCAAAGTCCGCAAAGATAGATTCCACCATTAAGTCTGAGTGAATTTTGGCTACGCCATTGACTTTACCCGATGCAATCACAGCTAACCACGCCATACGAATACGACGGTCGCCATTTTCATCAATGATAGATACTCGGCGAATAAGCTCTTCATCGCCCGGGAATTTTTCACGCACTTCTTGTAAGAACCAGTCGTTGATTTCAAAAATAATTTGTAAGTGACGAGGTAAGATACGAGCCACCATTTCTACCGGCCACGTTTCTAATGCTTCACTCATTAAAGTGTGGTTGGTGTAGAAGAAGACTTTGCGAGTTGTGTTCCACGCTTGTTCCCAGCTATAACCTTTTTCGTCAATTAAAATACGCATTAACTCAGGAATAGCAAGGGTTGGGTGAGTATCGTTAAGGTGGATAGCCACTTTCTCTGCAAGGTTCAAGCAAGAGCCTGATTCCACTTCGTGGCGACGAACGATGTCTTGTACCGATGCAGAGCAAAGGAAATATTCTTGACGTAAACGTAACTCACGACCATTGTAAGTTGAATCGTCCGGATAAAGCACGCGAGAAACGTTTTCTGAGCTATTTTGTTGGCTCATTGCTGCAAAATAGTCACCACGGTTAAAATCTGCTAAACCGAATAATTTTTCCCCTGCGTGTGCAGACCATAGACGTAAGCTGTTGGTGGCTGTAGTTTCAAAGCCCGGAACAAGTTGGTCATGGGCTTGAGCGATGATTTCTTCATCCGGTTGCCATACTGTTTTCTTACCTTCTTGCCACGTTTTTCCCCCGAAACGTACAGGGAATTTTTTACTTGAACGTAAATAAGGCCATGCGAATTCGTTTTCTAACCAGTAATCCGGATGTTCGACTTGCTCGCCGTTTTTGATCTCTTGGCGGAACATACCGTATTCATAGCGAATACCGTAGCCAATCGCAGGAATCTTCATTGCTGCAAGACTGTCCATATAACATGCCGCTAAACGACCTAAGCCGCCGTTGCCTAAACCCGGATCGCCTTCTTCATTGATAATGTCCTCTAAATCTTGCCCCAATTCGTCAAAGGCTGCACGCATTAGTTCATAAACACCCTCGGCAATCATAGCGTTACTAAAGGTTCTACCCATCAAAAATTCCATTGAAAGATAGTAAACGCGGCGATTGGTATTCGCCGCTTGACTGCGACGAGTTTGAAGCCAAGCTTCTGTCGAAAGATCACGAACAACGCGTAAACCTGCATTTAACCAGTTACGCTTACTGGCTTCACGTGGTTCTACGCCAAGGGCAAAAACGAGTTTATACAAAATTGCATTTTTTACATTCTGAATATTTTCAGGGCTAAGGTGTGTAGTTGGCTTTGTGTTTGCCATTTGTTACTCCTATGTAGGTAAGACATAATATAAGCGTATAAAAATAAATAGGGCGCATTCTACAATAAATTGAATGTTTTGATTACGTCATTACGAAAAATTACGCTGACTTACCAAATTATACTCAAGCCAAATTCAACACGAGTAAATGCGGGTTGATTTTTACCGAGATTTCAGTAGAATGCGCACTCGGCTTTTGCCGTAAATTTTAGGGAAATAGCTGGGTCGCCTGCTATTTTTGTATTAATGGAACCTTAGGTTCCCTTTTTATTTATGAGAAATTAAAAATGTCATTCAAATTTGAAGCTGAAGTTCGTTCGGCGCAAGGTAAGGGTGCGAGCCGCCGCCTGCGTCACAATGGTCAAGTTCCTGCAATCATCTACGGTGGTAAAGCAGAGCCTGTATCAATTATTTTAGATCACGATAAAGTAAACAACGCACAAGTACACGATGCGTTCTACAACGAAGTGTTAACTATCGTTGTTGCGGGCAAAGAAGAGCAAGTAAAAGTACAAGCGATTCAACGTCACCCGACCAAACCAAAATTGGTTCACTTAGATTTTAAACGCGTTTAATCTCTAAGTTTTGAAAAAAGGCTGTGTATTTTGTTACACAGCCTTTTTTACTTAATCAGACATGAGGTTTACATTCAGGAAGAGTCCCTTCAATTTCAAACAGGACGTCGCCCTCTTTAAAAAATACGTAGCCCCCGTTTTTCATTTTGATCCAATTTTCATTTTTAGTGAGCGGCTGAGTCGTAATAATGGTTACTTTATCGCTTTCTTTTGTGTATTCACGGAAATCAATCATCACATCGTCATCACGCAATGCAGTACCAAAAGGTGCGCGGCGGCAGACGTAGTGTAAGTTTGTAGAGCAACGAGCGATCATCCAATGTCCGTTGGACAAAATGAAATTAAATACGCCTTTTTGGGCAATATCACCGGTAAATTCAACGACCGCATCAAAAATCTCTTTTTCGCTCGGTTTTTGGGAAAAACGCTCTTTTAATTTTGCGGCCAAGCAGCAAAAAGCCGCTTCGGAATCGGTCGTTCCTATCGGTTGGTAATGGTTATTCGGGCATACGGTGACATTTTCTACCGTACCGTTGTGGGCAAAAACCCAATTTTCGCCCCAAATTTCTCGAATAAAAGGGTGAGTATTCTCTAAATTGACATTGCCTCTTGTTGCTTTTCGGATATGGGCAATAACATTGTAGGATTTGATACGGTATTGACTAACGAGATCTGCCATTGGCGAAGAAGCGCCGGGGCGGTTGTCTCGAAAAATGCGTACCCCTTTTCCTTCAAAAAATGCAATTCCAAAACCGTCGGTGTGGTGATCGGTTAACCCGGCTCGCCGTCGAAAACCTTCAAACGAAAAGGTAATATCTGTCGGCGTATTACAGTTCATTCCTAATAGTTGGCACATAAATTTACTTCCAAAAGAGTTCAATAAAAAAGCTTGTTCTTAAATAAGAACAAGCGAGACTGATGACAAACCATCCGTAAATCAATAAAACAATGATGGCGCTCGTTTGTAACGAGTGCCTTGTGTAACATTTGATGAGTGTATCAGCGCACGTTAAAAACGTGCGCTATCGGATGTCAATAACCACTCTTAGATGACTTTATCAATAATCTAGGCTTGTTCTAAAATAAGAACAAGCGCTCGAATTTAAACGAAAATTTGCAAAAAATTCAATAGGGCTATTTAAATTTTAGTAGGTTAGTTTCTCTCTTTTTTGATCAAAGATAAGACAAAGAGTAAACCTGCACAAATAACAACCGATGGACCTGCCGGCGTATCTTTATAGCCTGACAGCAATAGCCCCCCCGTGACGGCCAAAATACTAAAGCCAACGGCGTAGCCAAGCATGCTTTCCGGAGTTTTAGCAAAACGTCTTGCCGTTGCTGCCGGGATGATAAGTAATGATGTGATAATCAGCGCACCGACAAACTTCATACTCAGCGCAATCGTCAATGCGGTAAGTATCATCAATAATAATTTTAAGCGGGCAACGGGTAAACCTTCAATTTTGGCAAGTTCCGGGCTGACCGTAATAGAAAGAAAAGCTTTCCAAAAATAAGCCAATATCCCTCCAATAATGACAGCACCGATGGCAATAAAAAATACATCGTTAAAATTAATTGCTAATAAATCGCCAAAAAGATAGGACATCAAATCAACTCGAACGTTGTCCAGTAGGCTAATGGTGATGATACCTAGTGATAGGCTGCTGTGTGCAATAATGCCTAAGATGGTATCAACCGAATGGCTTGAGTTTTGCTCAATCCATACTAATCCAAGCGCTAGAAGTATTGTCATGCCGATAACGGATAAATAGGGATCAAGATCAAAGAAGATACCGAAAGCAACACCGAGTAGGGCGGAGTGGGATAACGTATCACCGAAATAAGCCATTTTTCGCCATACTACAAATGCGCCGAGCGGGGCGGTAATGAGTGTGAGTGTTAGGCCTGCCAACCAAGCAGGAAATAAAATATCAAACATTAAAACCTCATTAATGTTGGCAATTGCCGGAACAGACATTACCACTTAGATCGTGATGGTGATTATGGTGGTGAGCATAAAATGCAACCGTGTTTGCAAATTGGTCGCCAAAGAAATGAATAAAGTTCGGATCGCTTGAAACCGCCTCCGGCGTCCCTGCACAGCAGATGTGTCGGTTAATACAAAGGACTTCGTCGGTATTTGCCATAACAATATTTAGATCATGGGAAACCATTAAAATCGCACAGTTTAACCAAGTTCGGGTTTTATTTAGCAGTTGATAGAGTTCGGTTTGCCCTGTAATATCTACCCCCTGCATCGGTTCGTCTAGAACCAATAACTGCGGTTTGTCTAAAATTGCCCTAGCAAGTAGGACTCGTTGTAGCTCTCCGCCGGAGAGTTTTTTGCATACTATGATGCGCCAAATGGTTAATCGCCAATAGCGAAAGCACTTCGCCAATTGTTTGTTTGGTGGCATTTGGCTTGAGTGACAAAAATTTGGTCACGGTAATTGGAATAGAGTAGTCAATATGCATTTTTTGGGGGACATAGCCGATTTTTAGATTAGGCTGATGAATAACCCGCCCTTGTGTGGGGGAAATTAAACGCAATAAAACCTTCAGTAAGGTAGATTTACCGCCCCCATTAGGACCAACTATGGTGGTAATCGTATTAGGATAAATCGCCAAGTTAATATTTTGTAAAATTTGCTGTTCACCGAAGGTAACACCGATTTGTTCAAGTCGAACCAATGGCGGATGTTTATGCGGTGATAAATGAGTCAAAATCTGCTTAATTTGCATGGCATTAAAAAATTAGGGTTATAAAATTGCAAAACTAACGAATTTTTATCCTTTTTACAAGAAATTGCAGGGAATTTTTTTCATATTTCCTTGTCTAGACATAACCGGAATGTTTTAAGTTCAAAAAAACTTTTATTTGATTACATTTTGCATATACAAGATTAAACATATTCACCCTTTTATGGGTTGAAAGTGATGAGCGGTAGAGTTGCTTATTTAACATTGCCTAGTGTGGAGTGCGCTAGGGTATTTAGAAACGAATTAACGTATTTAAGGAATATATTTTGCAGCATGTTATTTTTGCCAGAGATCGTAGACGTAAAAAAAGTCGCCTAAAAGGGGTGATTTTTTTTATGGCGTTATGCTCGATTTTTATCGGGATTATTTTGGCGCTGAAAAATCAAAATACCGGCACCTCTCTACCGGTTCCTTCGGTGATACATGTGCAAAGCGCATCAGAACAAATCAAAGACATCGCACAGGGAGTTTCTGCGCAACAGGCGGATACTCCCCTTGAGCATGGTGACCCGAATGCCATTGATGTCCAACTTCAGCACATTGCAGTAGATGAAAATGCAACCTCCTATGAAGACGAATTAAGCGATAAAGACGATGAAGTCGAACAAGGCGAAGCGCTGCCTAAAGAAGCGCAATTGGTGATTGATGATTTGCTTGAAGTAGCCGATCAAGCTATGCGGATTCAAAATCAATTTAGTTATACGGTTGCAAACGGAGATAAATTAAAAGATATTCTAGAACTGTCGGGTTTAACGGAAGAAACAGCCAAAGCCTTAGAAAAGCAATATCCGGAATTAACCTCATTAAAAGCAGGACAGCAATTTTATTGGATATTGGATAAAGATGCAGAACTGGAATATATGAATTGGCTAACTTCTGAAAAAGAAGAGAAAATTTTTGAACGTAAAGAAAATGGTCAATTCTCGCTACAAACAATTAAAAAGCAAGGCGTTTGGAAGCAAGATGTAATTAAAGGAAGCATTGGCAATGACTTTTCGAGCAGCTTAAAAGCAGAAGGATTGGCACAACGACAAATCAACCAGCTTGTAACGGCACTGCAATGGCAAATTTCTATGAAAAAACTCAAAAAAGGCGATAAATTTGCCATTTTAGTGAAGCGTGAGTATGTTGACGGTAAAGTAACCGGCTTAGGTAACGTTGAGGCGATTCATATCATTAGCGGTAAGAAAAGTTATTATGCAATTCAAGCGGATAACGGGCGATATTATAGTCGCCATGGTGAAACCTTAGGAAAAGGCTTTGCCCGTTATCCGCTACAGTTTACGCCTCGAGTTTCCTCTCCGTTTAATCCGCGGCGCTTACATCCAGTGACACGTCGTATCGCACCTCATAAAGGGGTTGATTTTAGTCTTGCAGTAGGTACGCCGATTATAGCTCCGGGAGACGGTGTTGTTGAACATATCGCTTACCAAGCTAATGGTGCGGGGCGTTATATTAAAATTCGTCACGGTGGGCAATATACCACGGTTTATATGCATTTAAGTAAAGCGTTGGTGAAAGTCGGTCAATCGGTGAAAAAAGGGGATCGTATTGCCTTATCCGGTAATACCGGGCGCTCAACAGGTCCGCACTTACATTATGAGTTTCATATTAACGGCCATCCTGTTAACCCGATGACCGTTAAGCTCCCGGGTTCAGGTTCTTCAATGCCGGAAAAAGAGCGCAAAGCTTTCTTGGCAAAAGCGAAAACGATAGAAGCAAAATTAAAACTATAGGAATTTTATGATGAAAAAATCAGTGCTGTACGGCATCGCATTACTTAGTTCCGGCGTATTTGCAAACAATACGGGATTACAGCAACAACTTGAAAAAATGGGTGTAACCAATATTCAGATTTCCGATTCGGTTTTGCCGGGATTTAAAACGGTTATGGCGGATCAAGGTGTGTTGCATATGAGCGAAGACGGTCGCTACTTTGTACAAGGAGAAATTTTTGAGTTAAAAGAGGGGAAAATGATCAATATTACTCACCAAGCGCTTTTAAAAGAGTTAAATGCGCTTGAGCAAGAGATGATTATTTATCCGGCAAAAAACCAAAAATATGTGATAACGGTATTTATGGATATTACCTGCCATTATTGTCATTTACTCCACCAAAAAATAGCGGAATACAATGCTTTAGGCATTACGGTTCGCTATTTGGCTTTCCCTCGAGCCGGATTAAATACTCAAACCGCCCGTCAGATGGAAGCGATTTGGACGGCAAAGGATCCTGTTTTTGCACTTAATGAGAGCGAGAAAGGCAATTTCCCGACAGAACTTAAAACGCCCCAAATCGTACAAAAACAATATCAATTAGGGCTTAAATTTGGTGTAAAAGGCACACCGAGCATCGTGACCCAAACAGGCGAGATGATTCCCGGTTTTGTGGAACCTAAAGAGTTATTAAATATCTTAAACGAATCATATTAATGCCTTCTTTTAGGCGTATTTTCCAGTTTAAAGAGGACATTATGAAACAAATTGAACGTCTTTTCGCCAATAATCATGCATGGGCAACCCAAATGAAAGATGAGCAGTCCGATTATTTTAAACAATTGGCGGAACATCAAAAACCGACTTATCTTTGGATCGGCTGTTCGGATAGCCGAGTACCGGCAGAAAAATTAACAGGATTAGGCCCCGGAGAATTATTTGTTCATCGTAATGTAGCAAATTTAGTGATTCATACGGATCTGAACTGTTTGTCTGTGGTGCAATATGCGGTGGACGTGTTAGAAATCGAGCATATCATCATCTGTGGGCATACAAACTGCGGGGGTATTAAAGCGGCTATCGGTACGGAAGATCATGGCTTAATCAATAACTGGCTTTTACATATTCGAGATTTATGGTTTAAACATAGTCACTTATTAGGCAAACTTTCTTATGAACAACGGGCTGATATGTTAACGCGCTTAAATGTTGCCGAGCAGGTATATAATTTAGGTCGCTCTTCAATCATTAAATCCGCATGGGAAAGAGGAAAAAAATTGTCTATTCATGGCTGGGTATATGACGTTAAAGATGGCTTTTTAAAGGATCAAGGTGTGATTGCGGTAAGTCGTGAATCTTTGGAAATCACGTATCGCAGTGCGATTGCCAAATTACTGACCGAGGCGGATGAAATCTATAAAACAAGTGAAGAGATAAGAACAGAAGAGCAGAGAGCTTAAAAAGACAGTCGGATTTGTAAAATTTCCGTCAAATCCGACCGCTTGTCAATCAACTAAGCCTTACGCCATGTGGTGCCATTCACTCCGTCTTCAAGCACAATGCCCATTGCTGTCAGCTTATTGCGCGCCTCATCGGCTGCAGCCCAGTTTTTGCCGGCTCTTGCTTCGTTGCGTTGTTTAATTAAGGCTTCGATTTCTGCGACTTCATCGTTATTTGCATCGCCTTGTAAGAAGGTTTCAGGATCTTGTTCTAACAAACCTAGCACGCCTGCAAGTTGTTTCAGACGAGCTGCAAGTTTGTTCGCTTCCGCCTGATTTTCCGCTTTAAGCTTGTTGATTTCACGGGCTAATTCAAATAACACAGCTAATGCTCCAGGGGTATTAAAATCATCGTCCATAGACTCTTTGAAAGCGGTCACATACTGATCGTTTTCTGCAAGTTCGACATTCCAGTCACAGCCACGCAATGCCGTATATAAACGCTCTAACGCTTTGCGAGCCAAGCCGATATTTTCTTCGCTGTAATCCAACAAGCTACGGTATTGTGCGGTTAAGAAGAAGTAACGAACACTTTCACAATCATATTTGTTTAAAATATCACGAATGGTGAAGAAGTTATTGAGCGATTTTGACATCTTCTCTTCGTTGATCGTGAGCATGCCCGTGTGTAGCCAATAATTCACATAATCGTCACCGTGAGCACAGCAAGATTGTGCAATCTCGTTTTCGTGGTGTGGGAACATTAAATCCGAACCGCCACCGTGAATGTCAAAATGGTTGCCGAGCTCTTTGCTGTTCATTGCAGAACATTCGATATGCCAGCCCGGACGACCTTTGCCCCAAGGAGAATCCCAGCTTGGTTCGTTCGCTTTCGACATTTTCCATAACACGAAATCCATTGGGCTGCGTTTGACCGACTTAATTTCAACCCTTGCCCCTGCTTGAAGCTGTTCAAGATTTTGGCGAGATAAAGCACCGTATTTTTGGAAAGATTCAACATTGAACATCACATCGCCATCTTCCGCTACATAAGCGTGACCTTTCGCTAAGAGTTTTTCGACCATCGCAATAATTTCAGGGATATGTTGCGTTGCACGGGGTTCAACATCAGGGCGAAGGATATTTAACGCATCAAAGTCTTTGTGCATTTCAATGATCATACGATCAACAAGCTGATCGCAAGTTTCATTATTTTCCAACGAGCGTTTGATGATTTTGTCGTCCACATCGGTAATATTACGCACATAGCGTAAGTTATAGCCAAGATAGCGAAGGTAACGTGCGATCACATCAAAAGAAACAAAAGTCCGCCCGTGCCCAAAGTGACAGAGATCGTAAACCGTGACACCACAGACATACATTCCAACGTGATCAGGGTGGATCGGTTTAAATTCTTCTTTTTCACGTTTTAAGGTGTTATAAATTTTGAGCATAGGTTCCTCATATTTTCGTATAATTGTTTTAAGGGGCGGTACGTTAATCTGCCTTATTCATTGGCTATGATGGTCTAGGATAAATTCGACTGCTATGAATCACGGTAATAATCCACACTTCATCATCAAATTCTTTATAAACAATACGATAGCGTCGAGTAAAGGTTTCTCTCGTCCCATCATCTCTTAAACGACCAATGCCTGATGGCATAAAGCCAATCAGTTCAAATTTTTCATAAAGTTCATTGTATAAACGAATACCACTTACTTCAAAGCCCGTATATTCAATGATTCCCTCAATAATATCATCAATATCTTGTTGTGCTTGT
>JBGXMX010000003.1:0-11493 GCA_041809245.1 Glaesserella sp. | reverse complement strand
GGGTAAATCCATAGTAAATGGGGGCTAGTTTTGTGCATTGAGATATTCTCTTAGTAAAAATAAAGCGGATAGATTACGTGATTCGGCAAAGTCGTTACTGGCTAACAGTTCGTCAATTTTATTTAAAGGATAGTAAACGATTTCCAACGGCTCCGGTTCATCGCCTTCCAGCTGTGACGGGTAAAGATCTTGAGCCACAAAAACGTGCATTAAGCCGTACATATGGCTCGGCCCGCTGTAGAGTGAACGTAGCAGCTCGATTTTCTTTGCCGCAAAGCCGATTTCTTCTTGTAATTCACGATTTGCACTGGCAATCGGTTCTTCTCCGAAATCGACTATTCCTTTCGGAAAGGTCAATTCATAACGCTCCGGGCCAACGGCGTATTCTTTGACAAAAATCAGTTGGTCATTATGAATCGGTACAACCATTACAGACGAACGACGCTGCGGTGTTAAACGTTCGTAAGTACGTTCTTCGCCGTTGGAAAAACGTAAATCGACCGATTGCACTTCAAAAATGCGGGTTTTGGCAATCACGGAAACCGATTTAATTTCAGGAATTTGTTTCGACATATATAGACTCTGATAAGGTAAGTTGCTCGTTATTTTAGACTGTTAGCGCTTAAGCAACAACCAAATAAATGCTCCAAAGTAATAAAGCATAGCGAATTCCCTTTCCAAGCGTGATTAATAGCATACTTTTCCATAAGTTAAAGCGTAACCAGCCTGCAATGGCACAAAAGAGATCGCCAATCACCGGAAGCCAGCTCAACAGTAGTACCCAAATACCGTATTTTTCGCTGAATTTCAGTGCGAATTGCACGCTTTTGTGCTGTTTTTCACTCAATTTGGGTTGTGGGAAAATTTGTGCCATAAAGTAGGTGGTGAGGCTTCCCAAACTATTTCCGAATGTTGCGGTTAGTAAAAGCCAAAATAGAGTATCGGAGAATAAATTCGGATCTGAGATTAACGCTTGGGTTGCAATGGTGCTAAAAATAACTTCCGAGTTGCCGGGAAGTACGGTGGCACTTAAAAAGGCACTCAGAAACATCAGTATCAATTGGTTTTCCTGAATGAGGAATAAGCTGAGAAAAGAGGTCAAGTATTCGTTCATTTATCACTATTTTGTTAAATTTATGTTTAGATTAGGTATCAAAAAAGTTGTCTATTTTTAAAACATTGATATGGATCAAGAAAGAATTCTACTTTATTTATTTTAAACGTAAAAATTATTTAATCATTATCTCAACAGGTCTATAATTCTCAACAATTTCTATAATTTTTCAAATTTTCGTTTAAGGATAGCAATGTTTTCACCTGCTGAGATGGCAAAAATCGCTGAAGATGGTGCAGTTTACAAAGCAACCAAAAACCAATTTTATTCTTTCATTTCGGCAATTACTGCCGGCGCTTATATTTCTATCGCCTTTGTCTTTTATGCGACCACCCAAGTCGGGGCTGCGGATATGCCGTGGGGTATGGCAAAGCTCGTCGGCGGTCTTGTTTTCTCTTTGGGTATTATTATGTGTGTGGTGTTTGGGACAGAACTTTTCACTTCAACTACCATGACAATTGTTGCCAAAGCAAGTAAGCGGATTACGTGGGCGCAGATGTTTAAAAACTGGCTGGTCGTTTATGGTGGCAACTTTGTCGGCGCAACCTTTATTGTGTTACTGGTGTGGTTTAGCGGTGAGATTATGGCGGCAAACGGGCAATGGGGCTTGACTATTTTAAAAACAGCCCAACATAAGATCCACCACACTTGGATTGAAGCATTCAGTTTAGGGATTTTCTGTAACCTGATGGTCTGTATTGCGGTATGGATGGCGTATGCAGGTAAAAGCTTGACTGATAAAGCGTTCATTATGATTCTACCGATTGCTATGTTCGTTGCCTCAGGTTTTGAACACTGTGTGGCAAATATGTTTATGGTGCCGATGGGTGTTTTGATTCACGGCTCTGCAAGTCCGGAATTTTGGACGGCAATTGGTGTCGAACCTAATACATTCGCCGATTTAACAATGGCCAATTTTGTGGTGAAAAATCTCATTCCGGCAACGCTGGGTAATATTGTCGGCGGTGCATTTTTCATCGGTATGGTGCAGTGGTTTTTGCACTTAAAGAAACATTAATTCAAAACTTGCAAGCGGTCACTTTTTGCAGATTTTTTGCAAAACCGCACCGCTTGTGTTCAATTTATTACATTAACTAACGAGGATTTAAAATGACTCAACTAACCGAAGCTCAAAAGAAAGCGTGGGAAGGTTTTGCACCGGGTGACTGGCAAACTGAAGTGAATGTGCGTGACTTTATCCAAAAAAACTATACGCCGTATGAAGGTGACGAATCTTTCCTTGCTGATGCAACTGAAGCGACAAGCACGCTTTGGGCGGATGTAATGGAAAAAATTAAAGTGGAAAACAAAACCCACGAACCGTATGACATTGATTGCGATACTCCGTCAACCATTACTTCACACGCACCGGGTTATATCAACAAAGATTTAGAGAAAATCGTAGGTCTTCAAACCGATGCGCCGTTAAAACGTGCGATTATGCCGTTTGGTGGTATCAACATGGTGAAAGGCTCTTGTAAGGTCTATCGCCGTGAATTAAACCCAATGGTTGAAAAAATCTTTACGGAATATCGTAAAACCCACAACCAAGGCGTATTTGATGTTTATACTCCGGACATTTTACGCTGCCGTAAATCAGGTGTAATTACCGGTCTTCCGGATGCGTACGGTCGTGGTCGTATCATCGGTGACTATCGTCGTATGGCACTTTACGGTGCGGACTTCTTAATGAAGGATAAAGTTAAACAATTCAACTCTTTACAAGCAAAATTAGAGTCCGGTGAAGATATTCAAGCAACAATCCAATTACGTGAAGAAATTGCAGAACAACACCGTGCGTTAGGCAAAATGAAAGAGATGGCTGCATCTTACGGTTACGATATTTCTAACCCGGCGACCAATGCTCAAGAAGCGGTGCAATGGACTTATTTTGCATACTTAGCCGCAGTTAAATCACAAAACGGTGCGGCGATGTCTTTCGGTCGTACATCAACCTTCTTAGATGTATTTATCGAACGTGACTTAAAACTTGGTCGTATCACAGAAACCGAAGCGCAAGAGTTAATGGACCACTTAGTGATGAAACTCCGTATGGTTCGTTTCTTACGTACTCCTGAATACGATCAATTATTCTCAGGCGACCCAATGTGGGCAACAGAAACCTTCGCAGGTATGGGCTTAGACGGTCGTACATTAGTAACCAAAAACAGCTTCCGTCTATTACACACCCTTTACACAATGGGGCCATCACCGGAACCAAACTTAACAATCCTTTGGTCTGAAAGTTTACCGGACGGTTTCAAACGCTATGCAGCGAAAGTGTCTATCGAAACCTCATCTGTTCAGTACGAAAACGACGACTTAATGCGTCCTGACTTCCAAAACGATGACTATGCGATTGCATGCTGTGTAAGCCCGATGATCGTAGGTAAAATGATGCAGTTCTTCGGTGCGCGTGCGAACTTAGCGAAAACCTTATTATACGCAATCAACGGCGGTATTGATGAGAAATCAGGCGACCAAGTAGGACCGAAAACAGAACCGATTATGAGCGAATATCTTGATTATGAAGATGTCATGACTCGCTTAGACGGTTTCATGGATTGGTTAGCGAAACAATACGTGACAGCATTAAACATCATCCACTTTATGCACGATAAATATGCATATGAAGCGGCATTAATGGCGTTACATGATCGTGATGTATTCCGCACAATGGCGTGTGGTATCGCAGGTCTTTCTGTGGCGGCAGACTCACTTTCTGCTATCAAATATGCGAAAGTTAAACCGATTCGTACTGATATTGAACTCAAAAACAAAGCGGGCGAAGTAGTCGGTGTTGCGAAAAATGTGGCAACCGACTTTGAAATCGAAGGCGAATATCCACAATTCGGTAACAACGATAACCGTGTGGATGATATCGCAGTTGATCTTGTTGAACGTTTCATGAAGAAAATTCAGAAACTCAAAACATACCGTAATGCAACTCCAACCCAGTCTGTATTAACCATTACTTCAAACGTAGTTTACGGTAAGAAAACAGGTAACACTCCGGACGGTCGTCGTTCAGGCGCACCATTCGGACCAGGTGCAAACCCAATGCACGGACGTGACCAAAAAGGTGCGGTAGCGTCATTAACCTCTGTGGCGAAATTACCATTTGCTTACGCGAAAGATGGTATCTCTTATACCTTCTCAATCGTACCGAATGCGTTAGGTAAAGATCTTGAATCTCAAAAACGTAACCTTGCGGGCTTAATGGACGGTTACTTCCACCACGAATCAACCATCGAAGGTGGTCAGCACTTAAACGTAAACGTCATGAACCGTGAGATGTTATTAGATGCGATGGAAAATCCGGAGAAATACCCACAATTAACCATCCGTGTTTCAGGTTACGCAGTGCGTTTCAACTCTTTAACCAAAGAGCAACAAATGGATGTAATTACTCGTACTTTCACGCAGTCAATCTAACAGATTTGTAAAAAATCAAAGAAAAGTGACCGCTTGTCGTAAGGCAAGCGGTTTTTTTCTACTCTGTCTTTCTCTGATTCCTTACAAAATTACCTCTAATCATCAATAATAATTTGATAACAGGGTTGATAAGCCTCGCCATCGGGTAGTTTCATGCGATCTTGTTGAATAAAATCCTGTAGCAGTTTATCCATTTTTTCCATAAGTCGAGCATTGCCATGTAACTTAAATGGTCCGAATTGCTCGATTTTCTCAAGCGTTTCAGATTTTATATTTCCCGCCACAATGCCGGAGAAAAGGCGGCGTAAGTTTGCCACTAACGAAGAAAGAGGCTGAGTGAGGCTTAAATCAAGTGAAGCCATATTTTCATGAGTAGGTACAAAAGGTGTTTGGAGATCTTCAGTAATTTTAAGCGACCAGTTAAAACCATAGGCATCACCGACGACTTTTCGATAGGCTTTAACTTCTTCCATCGCCCGCTTCACTTTATGTGCTACTTCTACGGGGTTACCAATAATAATTTCGTAAAGTGATTGCGCCTTTTTACCCAAAGTGTCCCGAATAAAACGGTCAATGGCAATAAAATAGGCTTCGCTCTCTTTGGGGCCTGTTAAAAAGACCGGTAATTTATGATGGGTATTTTCAGGATTAAGTTTAATCCCGATAATATACAGCAATTCTTCAAAAGTACCGGGGCCGCCCGGAAAAATGACTACCGCATGTCCCGTACGAACAAAAGCTTCAAGGCGTTTTTCAATATCCGGCATAATCACTAGTTCATTAACGATAGGGTTTGGCGGTTCGGAAGCAATAATGGAGGGCTCCGTAATGCCAATAAAGCGGCTTTGTTTATAGCGTTGGTTTGCATGGCCGATTGTCGCCCCTTTCATTGGTGCTTCCATTACACCCGTTCCACATCCTGTAATAATGTTTAACTCTCGTAAACCCAGTTCTAATCCGACACTACGGCAATATTGATACTCTACCTCGTTGATGGAGTGCCCGCCCCAGCAAACCACTAAATTCGGATCTTCATCTAAAGCTAATACTTTGGCATTGCGCAAAATCGCAAAAACTTGATTGGTAATGGTTTGAGTAGTAGGCACATTGGTTAAATTAATTTGGTGTCCTATCGCATTTACAAACAGAATATCCCTTAATACGGCAAAGAGATGATACTGAATATTCACCATCATTTTGTTATCCACAAAAGCGGTTTGGGGTGGGTGGTGTAATTCAAGCGCTACACCGCGTTCGCGTTTAATCAAATTAATTTCAAAATCGGGATATTTGTTCAGGAGCATTCGGCTATCGTCTGTTATTGCCCCTGAATTGAGTACGGCTAAAGAACAGTTACGGTAAAGGGTATAAAGATCGCTTTCCGCTTTTTGGGTTAATAGTTCCATTTCTAAATGAGAAAGCTGTTCCATACTCCCTTTGGGATTGATGTAATATGTGGTCATAATTATCCTCTGACAAAGTTTAATACGCGTGAAAACAAGCGGGTAAAGAGTGTAGGAATAGACTGTTTTCCTCTTTTCTGAATCTCGCCGGCTAACGCAAGCGCTAAATCAGGTTTAGACGTTCGGCGTACCGCTTGTTGGATAATTTTCGTGGCAGGATAGTAATTCCCCTGAACTTTCCAACGAGATAAATGAATAAATACCGAAGCAAACCCTGAAAAATAGAGAAAATGTTCAATATCGCTTTTTGGTAAAGTGGTTAGACGCTCGGTAACACTCTCATGTTCATCAAGCATACTTTTTACCGTTTCCGCATACTTTTTGCCTGCCATATCGCCATCGGTCAATACATGCCATTCAATGCTCATCGCTTTTACATATTTAAGCAAATGACTAAGCCCCGATTGGGCGAACTCGACAATCCGAATTCCTTCCAGTTCTAAATTAATGCCTAACTGCTCCGCTAGTGCGGAGAGTAGCCAAACTTCCGTTTCGCCTTCAACCAAAATCCACGCATTCGCAAAAAGAGCAATACTGCGATTATAGTGAATATGAAACGTTAAGCGGCGTAATGCTTGCTTGGATAGCGTATATTTGGCAAGTTGATATGCTTTGGTCGCTTCGGGATAACGCACTAAACGGCAAATTGAACGTAATTCGACTTGAGAGAGCAATTCAACGGAGTTAGTGGTTGTAATACGTTGAATCGGTAAGAATTGCATAAGTTCCCACATAATCGCCATCATTCTTGGATGTAATCGAGCATCGGGATCTTCAAATAATATAATAGGCTGGCGTAGCGTATCCGTTTCCGGTTCTTCTCGAATCGGGAGAAAAAATTGCGAGATTCTTTCAAACAAGGTTTGGCGTAATGCCGCATCTCCCATTCTTAAATCCGTACAAAGCTGTTTAACCTTATCCCACAATGTTGAGGTATCCGGAATTGTTTCTATCAGTTGTTGTTTATTGTCGTGGTGGAAAAAGTAATATTGTAAAAGGAGCAAAAACGCATGGATTTTATCGTCAAAGGGATCACGGCAAATACTCTCATTATTCAAATAACATCTTTGAAAATAGCGATGATCTTTAAAACGTGCGTCACGAAAACGAAAAACAGGAAAATATTTTAATAATGTCGTGATAATTTCCTCTTTATTCTCTAAAGGAATTTCTTCCCCGTTTTGATCAATAAAATCATAATAAGTTTGTATGCCGTTTTCTTCTTGTTCGCCACTCACTCTAAAATAGACTCGGTGATATTGATCTTGATGTTCAATAAAAAGTGCTTGATGGCTTTGATGTTGGCTTTCCAAATGCTCGCCAATGAAACTACTGCTGAAACTAAAAAGTAAGGTTATCTGTTTTGATACAGACGGATTTTTGCCGCTTTCGATATGAAAATCCGAAGGAAGAAACTGATAGCGTTTCTGCTCGACATTAAAAATCAAGCTTAATGCGTCAAGTAAGCTAGATTTACCCCACGCATTTTCACCAATCAGCACCATATTAGGGCGCAATGTCATCGAAAGACGGTTAATTCCTCTAAATCCGACAATATCGATATTACGTAAATACATACTTCCTCCATGGCTAAATCCGTGCGACCGTTTTAGCTGTTTAACACATCGACTACAGCTTGTGCGGCTTGTGCGTCAGCATCGCATTGAATAAGTTGGTGTAACTGCATAAAGCGTTGTTTTAACTCGTTTTTTTGAACTATGTCCGCAGGCTCTTGCGATAAATAGACGGATAAATGTTTCGCAAGATTTTCAGGGTTACACTCATCTTGAATTAACTCGGGAACAAGCGGTGCGTTAGCGAGTAAATTTGGCAAAGAGACATAGTCTGTTTTTACTAACCTTTGTGCCAGCCAGTAGGTGAGCGGCTTCATTTTATAACCTACCACCATCGGTGATTTACACAACATTGCTTCTAAAGCCGCCGTACCGGACGCCAACAGTGTCGCTTCTGCAACAATCATGGCGGCACGAGCGTTTCCTTCCAAAATAACCACCTCTAATTCAGGAGCGACTTGGGCTTTAATTGCTTGAAACTGTTCTTTTCGCTTATTATTTACCAACGGCACTAAAAACCGTATATCGGGGTATGTCTCTTTTAATAACTGAGCCGTCTTTAAAAAAGGCTCCGTCAAAAAATTCACCTCACTGCCACGACTACCGACCAAAATTGCCATATAGCGTTGATTTTCATCTAATTTCAGCAAACGACACGCTTCTTGACGATTTGGTTTTAGGGCAATGGCATCCGCCATTGTATGTCCGATAAAACGGCAAGGTACGTTGAAACGATCATAAAATGCTTTCTCAAAAGGCAAAAAGGCTAATACCAAGTTGGTCGCACGGGCAATTTTATGTACACGATTCTGCCGCCAAGCCCAAACCGAAGGGCTGACATAGTGAATCGTCTTGATCCCTTTAGCTTTAAGTTTTTCCTCCACGCCAAGATTAAAATCCGGCGCATCGATCCCAATAAAAATATCCGGCTTTAAGGTTAACATCGTATCAATAACCTGTTTGCGCCGTTTGAGTAAACGAGGTAAATGTTTCACCACCTCGGCAAGCCCCATTACAGCAAGCTCTTCCATATCAAACAATGTTTCACAACCTTCATTTAACATACGCTCGCCCGCTACGCCGATAAAACGTGCATGAGGATAATGCATTTTTAACGCTCGGATTAAACCGGCGCCTAAAATATCACCTGAAATTTCGCCTGCGACAATCGCAATAAGAGGGGATAATGTTGTCATATACAGCCCATCGAAAGTAAAAAGTACCTGCATTATAGGAGAATTAGTAACGTTCACCTAAATTTTTTCTCAGTTCGCTTTTTATGACATTTATTTCTATCTTATAAAAAATAAATCATTCATTTTTCACTGTGTTCTTGGGTATAATCAAGCAGTAAACCTAGTTTACACTCCATTTTATTAAACTTACTCGGAGCAATTTATGAAAAAAGCGCTTTTTACTCTTTCAGCTTTAGCGATAGCATCAAGTTCGGCTCAAGCTTATACTTTGGTTAATAACCAAGAAACTGGTACACAGTTAGATTTTAGTGGTTCTGCTCGTCTTAAATGGAATAGCACCTCAGAGAAAACAGAATACACAAATGGTAACGCCACTGATCGTGAACACATTAACCATGCTGTAGCAAATAACGGCTCACGTTTTGGTTTTAAATTAACCCAACAACTCGGCAACGGTTTCTACGGTTTAGGTCGCGTTGAGTGGCGTTTTCGTGGTACATCAAGCTCACAACATGATTTTGACGACATTTATACCCGTCAACTGTATGCCGGTATTGGTCATAAACAATACGGTGAATTAACTTACGGTCACATGACAACCGTTACCGATGAAGTAAAACGCACCGACTTACCAAATACATTAAGTTTAAGTGATGGTTTATTAAACAGCTCATCACGCAAAGTTGTTCAATATACTTATAGTGGTATTGAAGGCTTAAAATTAGGAGCATTCTACGGCGGTCACAGTCAACGTGCTAATAATGCACGCGATCTTACGAATGAACGTAAAGATGTATGGGGAGCTGCGGCGATTTATAGCCATAAACTTGATGAAGTACAAAGCATGAAGTTTGGTACCGGTGTATCTCGTGAACGTTTTGAACAACGTAATACCGGCCATACCTATGACTATACCGCATACTCATTCGGTACTTCTTATACCTATGATAAAACTACCGTCGGTATTGATTTGGAACGTGCCGTTACGAATGACCAAGGTACCATCGGTAATAAACGTGTACAAAAAGAAGTTCGTACCGTGCTTTTACATAAATTAACGAATGATTGGTCGGCTTACACCATGTATGCTTATAAAACAAATCGTTTGGATAGTGTTGCCGGTGCAGATACCAATAAGAAAACTCACGAATTTATGTTAGGAACGGAGTACTATATCGTACCTAAATACTTAAAAACATTCGTTGAGTGGAAAACAGCGAAAGCGAATAACTATACAAACGGTGTGAAATTATCAAAAACACGTAATAACGAAACCGTTATTGGCTTACGCGCTTATTGGTAATATTACACGCTAATATTTAGGATCAAGCGGTCTGTTTCTGCAAATTTTTTGCAAAAACGGACCGCTTGTATTTGAAATTAAGCTTTTGCCAATTCCGCCCGCATTTGTGCGATCACAGCCTTGTAATCCGGCTGATCAAAAATGGCCGAACCGGCGACAAACATATCCGCACCCGCTTCCGCAATCTCCGCAATATTATTGACCTTCACTCCACCGTCCACTTCCAAGCGAATATTAAATCCGCCGGCATCAATACGAAGACGCACTTCTCTCAATTTATTCAATGTCGCGGGAATAAACGCCTGTCCGCCGAATCCGGGGTTGACCGACATCAGTAAAATCACATCGACTTTATCCATCACATAATCCAAATAACTCAACGGTGTAGCCGGATTAAACACCAAACCGGATTTACAACCGTGATCGCGAATTAATTGTAACGTGCGATCGATATGTTCCGTCGCTTCCGGATGGAACGTGATGATGTCCGCGCCTGCTTTGGCGAAATCGGGAATCAAACGATCGACCGGTTTTGCCATTAAATGTACATCGATCGGGCAATCAATGCCGTAGTCTCTCAACGCCTTACAAATTGCCGGGCCGAAGGTTAAATTCGGTACATAGTGATTGTCCATTACATCAAAATGAATTAAGTCTGCACCTGCTTTTAAGACTTCAGCCACATCATCGCCTAAGCGGGCAAGATCGGCGGATAAAATGGACGGTGCGATAAGGTAAGGTTGTTTTGCCATGGTAAATCCTCCTACTTACAAAATCAGCATAGCCTAACATATTTTACCCGCTGAAACGTCGATCCGCTTCGCAATTTCGTGATTCCATTTGCCTATGGTTGAAAAAACAATTAAATCCATAAAAAAATTATAGCTTTTTAATTTACTTTCAGGCAGAATAATCCCATATTTAATTTATGGTTTTAAAGCCGAGTTTTTAAGTAGGAGAATATATGAAAAAAGGGATTCATCCTGAAAATTATCGTGAAGTTTTATTTTATGACGGAAGCGTACAGCAAGGCTGGATTATTCGTTCTTGCGCCGCAACGAACAAAACAATGGTATGGGAAGACGGTAAAGAATATCCGTTTTATCCATTAGATACGTCTTCAGCCTCACATCCCGTTTACACCGGTAAACGCCGCGAAGCCAATACCGAAGGGCGCGCAAGTAAATTCAACGAACGCTTTAAAGGTATTTCAAGCCTGACGAAAAAGTAAAAAATAAAAGGAGACAATATGAAAATTTTAAATTCGCTTAAATCGGCAAAGTTCCGCCATCCGGATTGCCAAGTCGTTCGTCGAAAGGGCAAGTTATATGTGATTTGCAAAACGAACCCACGCTTTAAGGCAAGATAAAAAAACCGTTCAACAAGGGCACCATGCCATTCGCCCGCC
>JBGXMX010000002.1:0-3222 GCA_041809245.1 Glaesserella sp. | reverse complement strand
ATCCAAGTGTTTAAACTAGTCGAAACCGCAAGGTATTCGGGCGATTAGCTCAGTTGGGAGAGCACCTCCCTTACAAGGTGGGGGTCACTGGTTCGAGACCGGTATCGCCCACCACTTTATTTTTCACCAACCATCTTTTTATTTTGCAAACTTTTGTTCGCTTGTCTTTAACTTTATTAATATTTTTTCGATCTCTGTCGAAAAATCTATCTCTTGTTCTTTCCCTTTTTTGTATTTCGATTAGGCTTTTTCTGTTTTCCCATAAAACTATACGTTTTAAACGTATATTTGATATAAAAATAGGAGTAGAATAATGAATGTCACTTTTGTGGAGTTGCCGCCTTTTGAACGGTATCGGCAAAATTATATTCCTGATGATATTTATCAACGTTTTCAACAGGAATTACTACATTTTCCTGAAAAAGGCGATCTTATTCAGGGAACAAACGGATTGAGAAAAATTCGTATCAAATTGCCGAATATGAAGGGGAAGCGTGCTGGTGGACGTATTATTTACTACTATGTCACCACACGTCAAAAAGTGTTGTTAATTGCAGGATACAACAAAAATCAAAAAAGTGATTTAACATCTGTAGAACGTCATTTACTCTCTAATCTAGTGAGTGAAATTTTGGAGTTAGAAAATGAGTAAATTATTTGATGAATTAATGGAAGGTTTAGAAGCCTACAAATCCCATTTAGAGGGCAAAATTACACTAAGAACCACTGTTGTGGAAGTTCATGATCCGATAGTGATTACCCCCGAAGAAGTGAAAGCTATTCGTCAGAAATTAAATCTTTCACAAGCCGTTTTCGCTCGTAAATTACACACTTCGGTGAGAACTTATCAAGGTTGGGAGCAAGGAAGAACAAAGCCTAATCCGCAAGCGGTTTTATTATTAAAAATGGTTGAAAAATCACCACAAACATTTGAGCAAATTGCGAGTCTTTAAGTGAATATCGGCTTGTTTATCGCAAGCCGAACTATTTTTGTGATCTCCGTCGAAAAACGCCAATATTCAACTTTTCAAATCTTGTAAAAATCACTAGCCTAAATGCACGGACATCAGTAGAATTCACGCTCTTTTTAAACCAGCAAAACTAACCTTTTGCCACAAACCGTGTAACAACGAGGCTTTCAAACAATGTCTGAACAAATTCAAGCAACGGATGCAAGTTGCAATTCAACCAAAACTGAAAAAATTAACTTATTAAACCTAAACCGTCAGCAGATGCGTGAGCTGTTTGCGGAAATGGGTGAGAAACCATTCCGTGCCGATCAGCTGATGAAATGGATTTATCATTTTGGAGAAGATAATTTTGATAATATGACCAACATCAACAAGGTGTTGCGTGAAAAATTAAAACGGATCGCTGAGATTAAAGCACCTGAAGTTGCCGTAGAACAACGTTCTGCCGACGGCACAATCAAATGGGCGATGTGGGTTGGTGATCAGCAAATTGAAACGGTGTATATCCCGGAAGATGATCGTGCCACCTTGTGTGTTTCTTCGCAGGTGGGTTGTGCCTTGGCTTGTACTTTCTGCTCAACGGCACAGCAAGGCTTTAACCGTAATTTGAGCGTATCTGAAATTATCGGGCAGGTGTGGCGAGCTTCAAAAATTATCGGTAATTTTGGTGTAACGGGTATTCGCCCGATCACCAATGTGGTGATGATGGGAATGGGTGAGCCGTTACTGAATATGAATAACGTTATTCCTTCAATGGAAATTATGTTAGACGATTTTGCTTACGGTCTGTCTAAACGCCGTGTGACTCTTTCAACATCAGGCGTTGTGCCTGCGTTGGATAAAATGCGTGAACAGATTGATGTGGCGTTGGCAATTTCATTGCACGCACCAAATGATGAATTACGAGACGAATTAGTACCAATCAATAAAAAATACAATATCAAGATGTTGATTGATTCGGTGAATAAATACTTGGAAGTATCAAACGCTAATCACGGTAAAGTAACGATTGAGTATGTGATGCTAAGCCACGTCAATGATGATGTGGAACACGCCCATCAGCTTGCTGAGGTGTTAAAAAATACCCCAAGTAAAATCAATTTGATCCCGTGGAACCCGTTCCCGGAAGCACCTTATGCGAAGAGTTCAAATACGCGTATTGATCGCTTCCAAAAAACCTTGATGGAATATGACTTTACGGTAACAGTGCGTAAAACTCGTGGTGATGATATTGATGCCGCCTGTGGACAGCTGGCAGGCGATGTAATTGACCGCACTAAACGCACCCTTGAAAAACGTAAATTCGGCGAAGGGATTGCGGTTCAAAATCAATAAAGTTCTTCCTCTCTCCCGTTTACGGGAGAGAGACAGATTTGAGCAAAGTTACGGCTTTGCGAAAATCAGAGAGAGGGTAGCCCTCTCCCTCCGAAAATCCTTCGGATTTTCTCCACCCTCTCCCGTTCACGGGATAGGGGAAATATTATGTTTCTCTTTGTAATATAAGGAAAATCAAATGACCTTCGCAAAATTTTTCCGTAATCTGACCGCTTGTAGTGTGGCGTTATGGCTTGTTGCGTGTACAAACCAAACTGCAACGGTGGATTTTAACCGTTCAGAAGCCGTCAAAGCTCGCATCAATTTAGCACTTGCTTACCTTGAGCAATCTGATTTTCCAAAGGCGAAAGAGAACATCGACAAAGCGCTGGAACACGATGCAAAAGACTATTTACCGCACTCTGTGCTTGCCTATTATTACCAACAAACCGGTGATAGCCAAAAAGCAGAAGAAGCCTACCAACAAGCCCTTGAGTTAAGTAAGACGCAGAGCAAAAGCAACCAAGTTCGCCCTGATGTATTGAATAATTACGGTACTTTTCTCTGCAAACAAAAACAGTTCGACAAAGCCTATCAGCAATTTGAAACGGCATTAACCAGTCAAGAAGCCTATTACAATCAAGCGGATACACTAGAAAATATCGCCTTATGTGCCAATATGGAAAAGAATGTGGCTAAACAAAATGAGGCTTTAGAGGCTTTGGCGAAATTAGACGGGAAGAAAGCCGATAGCCTTCGTAAACTATTAAAATAGTATTTTGTGACAGACTTCAAAAAATGCTCATCAATGAATTGACAATTCATTGCCTAAGTTTAGAATTAGCACTCCGTTGATCACTACATTATACTAAGGTTTAGTTATGTTTTGGTTTTTCTTATCAGCCTTGCTAATCGGCGGATTACTTGGTTTTGTCTT
>JBGXMX010000001.1:0-6711 GCA_041809245.1 Glaesserella sp. | reverse complement strand
TAACACTAAAGAGATATTTTGCAGGATCTTCAATACGATACTGAACTGTCATTTCTACCAACACCATATTTTCATCTTGGGTGAGCATTGAACCGTTGGTTCTTAACTCTAACACCCGCCTGATTTAGAAGAGGTTTTTAATAGCTTATTGAAAAAAATGGGTGGTGGTAAAGGCAATGGCTCAAACCAAAATAACCGTCCGTCCGTTTCCGCAGGAAAATTTCTACCCGCATTACTTGGATTAGGCATCATCGTTTGGGGTGCTTCGGGTTTTTATACCGTACAAGAAGCGGAGCGCGGTGTTGTCACCCGTTTTGGTAAATTAAACGAAATCGTATTACCGGGTTTAAACTGGAAACCGACTTTTATTGACAGTGTTACGCCGGTGAATATCGAGCGGGTGTTAGAGTTAAGAACCAACGGTTCAATGCTCACCCAAGATGAAAATATGGTGTTGGTAGAAATGACAGTTCAGTATCGTATTGAAGATCCTGCAAAATATCTCTTTAGTGTTACCAAACCCGATGACAGCTTAAAACAAGCGACGGACAGTGCGTTACGTTATGTGATCGGACATATGACGATGGATGATATTTTAACCACAGGTCGAGCAATTGTGCGTGAAAGAACGTGGAACACCTTGCGTGATATTATCAAAAACTACGATATGGGCTTAGTGATTACGGATGTCAACTTCCAATACGCCCGTCCGCCGGAAGAAGTAAAAGCGGCATTTGACGATGCGATTAAAGCGCAAGAAGACGAGCAGCGCTTAATTCGTGAAGCAGAAGCCTATGCAAGAGGTCAAGAACCGATTGCCCGAGGTCAAGCACAACGTATTTTAGAACAAGCCAACGCTTATAAAGAGCAAGTGGTATTAAATGCGCAAGGTGAAGTAGAACGTTTTTCAAAATTACTGCCTGAATATAAAGCCGCTCCTGAAGTGACTCGTGATCGTTTATATATTCAAACCATGGAAAAGGTGATGAAAAATACACCTAAGCTGATGGTAGACGGTTCAAACAGTAATAATTTAACCGTATTACCGATTGATAGACTGATGGCAAAACCAACGAACGACAACACACAAAATTCAGCGGCGCAATCTACTCAACCAACGATTCAACAGCCACAGCCCGCTCAACAAACAACGCCTGTTCCGCCCGCGGTAAAGCAAGGCGAACCGGTGCGTAAAGGGAGATTTTAAGAATGCGTAAATTATTGTTACCCGTTTTAGCCGTCATCGCATTTGTTCTCTTTCAATCGGTGATTGTGGTACAAGAAGGTCAACGTGGCATTATGTTACGTTTTAATAAAGTTCATCGTGATGCCGATAATAAAGTCATCATTTATGAGCCGGGTTTACACTTTAAAGTGCCGGTTATCGATCAACTTAAAACCTTGGATGCCCGTATTCAAACCCTTGACGGTCAAGAAGATCGCTTCGTGACCGTTGAGAAAAAAGATTTGTTGGTGGATTCTTATGTGAAATGGCGAATCAGTGATTTCGGTCAATTCTACACCTCTACCGGCGGCGATTATCAAAAAGCCTCAGATCTTCTGCGTCGTAAGGTCAACGACCGTTTACGTTCCGAGATCGGTTCCCGTACCATTAAAGATATCGTTTCAGGCTCTCGCGGTGAATTAATGGCGGGGGCGCAAAAGGCATTAAATGCAGGTGAAGACGGCGCGGAGCGCTTAGGGATCGAAGTCGTTGACGTGCGTGTCAAACAGATTAACCTACCAAATGAAGTTTCTTCTTCTATTTATCAACGTATGCAGGCTGAACGTGCCGCTGTAGCGCGCGAACACCGTTCGCAAGGTGAAGAAAAAGCCGAGTTTATCCGTGCGGATGTAGACAGAAAAGTGGTGTTAATTTTAGCGAATGCGAACAAAACCGCCGAAGAACTGAAAGGTCAGGGCGATGCGGAAGCTGCGAAAATCTATGCGGATGCGTTCAAACAAGAGCCTGAATTCTATAGTTTTGTACGTAGCTTAAAAGCTTATGAAGAGAGCTTTGCCGCAGGCTCAAACAATATGATGCTGCTTAAACCGGACAGTGAATTCTTCCGCTTTATGAAAGCACCTACAAAATAGTTGTATCCGAAAGGCCCGATTTATCGGGTCTTTTTTATGTTTAAACAAGAAAGTATCGGGTCATTTGCAAAAATTATGTAAAATCCGACCGCTTGTATGCTTGAATTTACGAAACCTAACGAAAAGAGGCAATTTATTATGGGAAAAAGCGTTGCAATCCTTGGCGCTCAATGGGGCGATGAAGGTAAAGGAAAGATTGTAGATTTATTGACGGACCGTGTGAAATATGTGGTTCGTTATCAAGGCGGACACAACGCCGGTCACACCTTAATTATTAACGGTGAGAAAACGGTTCTTCGTCTGATTCCATCAGGTATCTTACGTGAAAACGTAACCTGTTTAATCGGCAACGGTGTTGTTCTTTCTCCTGCGGCATTAATGCAAGAAATGGGTGAATTAGAATCCCGTGGTATTAATGTGCGTGACCGCTTAAAGATTTCAGAAGCTTGTCCATTAATTCTACCTTATCACGTGGCGATGGATCACGCTCGTGAAGCGGCATTAGGTAAAAACAAAATCGGCACAACAGGTCGTGGTATCGGACCTGCTTACGAGGATAAAGTGGCTCGTCGCGGTTTGCGTGTCAGCGATCTATTCAACCGTGAAACCTTTGCGGAAAAATTAAAAAATATTTTGGAATATTACAACTTCCAACTGGTTCACTACTACAAAGTTGAGCCTGTCGATTACCAAAAAACCTTAGATGAAGTCTTTGCGATTGCGGACATCATCACAGGAATGGTGGCGGATATTACCACTTTGTTACACAAAGCACGAGCCAATGGCGACAATATCCTATTTGAAGGTGCACAAGGCACAATGTTAGACATTGACCACGGTACTTATCCGTTTGTAACGAGTTCAAATACCACCGCAGGCGGCGTGGCGACTGGTTCGGGCTTCGGACCACGTAATTTAGATTATGTATTAGGTATCATCAAAGCCTACTGTACCCGTGTGGGTTCAGGTCCATTCACAACTGAACTTTTCGATGAAGTGGGGGCGGAAATCGCTCGTAAAGGTAACGAATTTGGTGCAGTGACAGGTCGCCCGCGTCGTTGTGGTTGGTTTGATGCCGTTGCCGTTCGCCGTGCAATCCAAATTAACTCAATCTCAGGCTTCTGTATGACAAAGTTAGACGTACTTGATGGCTTTGACGAGTTAAAAATCTGCGTTGCCTACAAATTACCAAATGGTGAAATCGTAGAATACTCACCACTTGCCGCAGCAGACTGGGAAGGTGTAGAGCCGATTTATGAAACGTTGCCGGGTTGGAAAGAAAACACTTTCCGTGTGACCAAATTGGAAGATTTGCCACAGAATGCGATTAGCTATATCAAACGTATTGAAGAAGTATTAGGTGTACCGGTTGATATTCTCTCAACAGGCCCGGATCGTGTTGAAACCATGATTTTGCGTGATCCGTTTGCCAACTAATTGTATTTCTCTATGTAAAAAGGCTATTTTCCGAACGGAAAATAGCCTTTTTTATGTTGTGTTGGATTATAGATTAATCACCGCAAAAATGACCAATACGCTGTAGAGAGCGGATAATCCGTAGAAAATCCAAGCGCCTGCAGGTACGTGAATTTTGAAGTCGTGTAAACCTAAGTGAACACGGTGCATACCGCACCACATTGGGAAAATCAGTAAAGCTAAGATCGCTAATTTACCAATCCAAGTATGTGCAAATGCGATGATGTTATCCGGTGTGATCAAGCCAAATGGCAGTAAGAAACCTAGAATTAATACTAAAACAGGGAAAAATACTGCACTAATAGCACCGCCCGCACCAAAAAGTAGCCATACGGCAGGTTCGTTTGAACGTGGTGGATTTAATTTGTCCATTTTATCGCTCCCTATACTAAGATTAATGCAAGAAGGCTCACTACTGCGGTGATTCCCCAAAATACACGTGAAACGAGTTTTACGTCGATACGTTCGTTTTTCACGATCACGTTCATCATTTGAGGCGCCATACCAAAGAAGGTAAAGCTGTTAAGTAATACCGCACCAAGAGTGATGATGTTTAAAACCACCACCACCGGATTTTGTAAGAAACCAATAAAAGTGGTCGCAAAGGTACCGTTGCCTAAGCATACTAAACCGTAAAACAGTACTAAACAGAACCAAATTGTTGGCACGGCGGTACTTTCACGTAAGACGTAGAATTTGTAAAAGTCTAACTTTTTCCACCAAGACGGTTTGACTTCACGCACATATTTTTTGCGTTTACTTGCTGCTGTTGTCATTTTACTCTCCTTACTTTTGCGGTTTTAACATAGCAAAGACATAGTCTTTGGCACTTTCGATCTTACCTTGGTTAACCGCAGAGGCAGGACCAACATGTTTCGGACAGACTTCAGAGCAGTAGCCGACAAACGTACAGCTCCAAACACCATTTTTACCATTGATAATCTTCATACGTTCTGCTTTACCATTATCACGGTTATCAAGGTTGTAACGGTGAGCCAATGTTAATGCGGCAGGACCAACGAATTCAGGGTTTAAACCAAATTGCGGACAAGCAGCATAGCATAAGCCACAGTTGATACACATTGAGAAGGTACGATATTTCTCAAGCTGTGCCGGTGTTTGTTTAGTACGGCTTTTCGCAAGCTCTGCTGACGGATGCGGGTTGCCATCAAGCTCAGGCGCTTTATTATCAATAATATATGGTTTGATACTTTCTAAACTTTCGATGAAGTGGCTTAAATCTACAACTAAGTCACGCTCAATCGGGAAGTTTGCAAGCGGTTCAATACGCATATGTCCACTGTAATCACGTAAGAATGTTTTACACGCAAGTTTAGGTTTGCCGTTTACCATCATGCCACAAGAACCACAGATCGCCATGCGGCAAGACCAACGGTATGAAAGCTCCGGCTCTAATTCATCTTTAATATAGCCAAGTGCATCAAGTAACGAAGTTTGGCTATCATAAGGTACTTCATATTTTGTTAAGTACGGTTCGTTATCTTTTTCAGGGTTATAACGAAGCACTTCGACCGTCATTTTGCTTTGGTTAGTCATCTTCTGTTACTCCTTTTTAGCTGCTTTTTCTTGAGCTTCTGCTTCTGCACCATAAACACGTTTAGCCGGTTGTGATTTGGTGATTTTCACATCGCTGTATTTGATTGTTGGTGCACCGTCTGCATTATAGAATGCAAGCGTATGTTTTAAGTAGTTCACATCATCACGTTCTACATAGTCTAAACGTTGGTGAGCACCACGTGACTCTTTACGTTCTACCGCAGAAGATGAGATAGATTGTGCAACATCAAGGATATAACCAAGCTCAATTTTGTAGAGTAAATCAGTGTTAAACACACTTGATGAATCTTTCACTTTGATACGTTTATAACGCTCTTTCAACTCTGCAATTTTCGCTACGGTTTTTTCCATACTTTCTTGAGTACGGTAGATACCACAGCCTTCTTCCATGGAATCGCCCATTTCATTACGGATTTGTGACCAAGATTCTTCGCCTTCTTGACGAGCTAACGCATAAACACGTTCTAAAACGTCTTGCGCTTGAGCATCAATTACTGCCTGATTACGTGGTGTTGCTTCCACTGCACGTTGAGCAGCCATTTCACCGGCCACTTTACCGAATACGACTAACTCAGCAAGAGAGTTAGAACCTAAACGGTTTGCACCGTGTAAGCCGGAAGATGCACATTCACCCACAGCAAATAAGCCTTTGATGCAAGTTTCCGCTTTTTGATCCACTTCGATACCACCCATGGTATAGTGAACAACCGGACGAACTGGAATTGGTGCTTTAGCAGGATCAACACCTTCATAAGCTTTTGCTAATTCACAGATAAATGGTAAACGTTCGTGTAGGTATTTTTCACCTAAGTGACGAAGATCAAGATGAACAACATCCACACCTTTTGCTGTTTTTAAAGTATTACCTTTACGCCATTCTTGCCAGAATGCTTGAGAAACTTTATCACGCGGACCAAGTTCCATATATTTATTTTCAGGTTTGCCGATTGGTGTTTCTGGTCCTAAACCATAATCTTGTAAGTAACGATAGCCGTCTTTATTGACTAAGATACCACCTTCACCACGACATCCTTCTGTCATTAAAATACCAGTGTTAGGTAAGCCTGTCGGGTGATATTGAACGAATTCCATATCACGAAGCGGAACGCCATGACGATAAGCCATAGATAAACCGTCGCCAGTTACGATACCGCCATTGGTATTGAAACGATAAGCACGGCAACCGCCGCCTGTTGCAATAACGACAGCATTTGCATTGATTTGAACGAATGTACCTTCCATCATGTTCATCGCGACACAGCCACGAGCTTGACCGTCATCCACAAGAATATCGACGACAAAGTGTTCATCAAAACGAATGATTTGCGGATATTTAATTGAGGTTTGGAAGAGTGTGTGTAATAAGTGGAAACCCGTTTTATCGGCAACAAACCAAGTACGCTCGATTTTCATACCACCGAAACGACGTACGTTAACATCACCGTCTTCTTTACGGCTCCAAGGACAGCCCCAACGATCTAATTGTGTCATCTCAACCGGCGAGTGTTCTACGAAATATTCAACGACATCTTGCTCACAAAGCCAGTCACCACCACCTAC